>CAZEYC010000074.1:0-4777 GCA_964516965.1 uncultured Alphaproteobacteria bacterium
TTATAAAAAAAAATATATCTTATTGGTTAAATAATAAAAATCTTCGCTCAAAAATTCTTGCGTTTGATTATGCAGCACCTAAACATGGAGGAACTGGAGCAATGTATGTTTTTCTAAAAAAGTTTACTTAGTTTTTTTTATAAGATAAATTTACTTAAATCAGTATTTTTAGCTAATTTACCAACTTCATTTTTAACTTCTTTTGCTGAAATTTTTATTTTTTCGCCTTGTCTTTCTGGTGCAGTAAAACTAATATTTTCAACTAATTTTTCCATTACAGTATGTAATCTTCTTGCTCCTATATTTTCTACATTACTATTAATTTCAGTTGCTAATTTTGCAATTTCTTCAATAGAATCATTTTGAAAATCTAATTCTATTTTTTCTGTTTTTAAAAGCGCTTTATATTGTTTAATTAAACTATTTTCTGGTTCATTTAATATTTTAATAAAATCATCTTTTGTTAGAGCTTGTAATTCAACTCTTATAGGCAATCTACCTTGTAGTTCTGGTAAAAGATCAGAAGGCTTTGCTAAATGGAAAGCACCAGAAGCTATAAATAAAATATGATCTGTTTTTATTGGGCCATATTTAGTTGAAACAGTTGTGCCTTCAATTATTGGAAGAAGATCTCTTTGCACTCCTTCTCTACTAACATCACCACCTACTCTTTCAGATCTTGCACATATTTTATCCATTTCATCTAGAAATACGATACCATTTTGTTCGACATCCTCTTTTGCCGAATTAACAATTTTTTCTTGATCAATCAATTTATCTGATTCTTCATCCATTAATGGTTTGTATGCTTTTTCTATTCTAAGTTTTTTCTTTTTAGTTCTTTGTCCCATACCTTTTCCTAAAATTTCATTTAGATTTATCATACCTAATTGATTTCCTGGCATGCCTGGGACTTCAAAAGTTGGCATTGTTCCTGTGCCCGTATCAGCTAAATCAAGCTCTATAATTTTTTTATTAAGCTTACCACTTCTTAATTGTGCTCTAAATTTTGATCTTGTTTCAAGACTTGCATTTTTTCCTACAAGCGCGTCTAAAACTCTTTCTTCAGCATTAAATTCTGCTTGCGGTTTTACTTTTTTTCTCAATTTTTCTTGAGTCATTGCAATAGAAATTTGCATTAAATCTCTTATTATTTGTTCTACATCTTTACCTACATACCCAACTTCAGTAAATTTTGTTGCTTCAACTTTTGAAAAAGGTGCTTGAGCAAGCTTAGCAAGCCTTCTTGAAATTTCTGTTTTTCCAACACCAGTTGGTCCGATCATTAAAATATTTTTTGGTAAAATTTCTTCTTTTAAATTATCGGGGACTCTTTGTCTTCTCCATCTATTTCTTAATGCAATAGCAACAGCTTTTTTTGCATCATTTTGACCAATTATATATCGATCAAGTTCACTAACTATTTCCTTTGGAGTATAATTTTTTTTTTCTACTTCTTTTATTATTTTATCTGTTTTTTTTGTAGTATCGTCCATCTCATTTATAGTTTTTCTATAGTAAAATTTGAATTTGTATAAATACAAATATCTGCAGCTATAGTCATAGCTTTTTTAGCTATATCTTCTGCCGATAATTTGTCTTGATCAACGAGAGCTCTTGCAGCAGATAAGGCAAATGCACCACCACTACCAATGCCAATTAAACTATCTTCTGGTTCTACAACGTCACCAGTTCCTGAAACAATTAATGAAACTTTTTTGTCAGCAACAGCCATCATTGCTTCAAGTCTTCGTAGATATTTGTCAGTTCTCCAATCTTTTGCTAATTCTACACATGCTCTAGATAGTTGATCAGGATGATGTTCTAATTTGTTTTCTAAACGTTCAAATAAAGTAAAAGCATCTGCTGTAGCACCTGCAAATCCAGCAATTACTTTATTATTAGCCAATCTCCTTACTTTTTTGGCATTAGATTTCATAATTGTGTTTCCTAATGTAACTTGTCCATCACCAGCAATAACAACGTTGTTTCCTTTTCTAACTGCTAGTATAGTTGTTCCATATATAGTTTTATTTGATTTTTCTTTATCCATAATTAAATTTTATTTATTACTTATTTCAATAAATAAGGTATTTTTCAGAAAATATAAGACTATATATAAAAAAAAAATAAAAAAAAATGAGAAAATCAAAAATTAAAAGAAAAACAAGTGAAACAAATATTTCTGTTGAAATAAATATAGACGGAAAAGGGAAATATAAAATTTCTACAGGTATAGGTTTTCTAGATCATATGTTAGAGCAATTGTCCAAGCATAGCCTTATAGACATTTCTTTAAAGGCAAAGGGTGATTTAAAAGTAGATGATCATCACACAACCGAAGATACAGGAATTGCTTTAGGTGAAGCAATTTCAAAAGCTTTGGGTAATAAAAAATCTATTAGGCGTTATGGAACATCCTATATTCCGATGGATGACACATTAACTAGAGTTAGTTTAGATTTATCTAACAGACCTTATTTAGTTTGGAAAGTAAATTTAAAAAATAAGCAAGTCGGAAAAATGGATAATGAATTATTTAAAGAATGGTTCCAAGCATTTTCCCAATCAACAGGTTTATCTTTACATATTGAGAATATGTACGGGGACAATAATCACCATATAATTGAAACATGTTTTAAAGGTCTTGCAAGATCTTTAAGAGAAGCAATATCTATTGATCCTAGAGAAAAAGGAAAAATTCCTTCAACAAAAGGTAAATTATAAATAGTTTATTTATATAAAATTGAAAATTGCACTTATAGATTATAATTCTGGAAATTTACAATCAGCATATAAAGCTTTAGAAATAGCTAATAGTCATAATAAAAAAAATAAAATTTTTATAATTTCCAAATCAAAAGATTTAGCAAATGCTGATAAAATAGTTCTACCTGGAGTGGGTGCATTTGCTGATTGTATGAAAGGACTCGAATCTGTTCCTGGTATGATTGATACTTTAAACGATGTTGTATTAAATAAAAAAAAACCATTTTTAGGAATATGTGTTGGTATGCAGCTTTTAGCAACAGAAGGAAAAGAAAAAGGTAATCATAAAGGCTTGGGTTGGATTAAAGGAAAAGTTATAAAGTTAAAAAAAAATAAAAAAATAAAAATACCACATATGGGTTGGAACACAGTAAAAACTCTTTCTAAGCATCCAATCTTAAAAAGAAAAAAATTTGAATCATATTTTGTTCATAGTTATAATTTTGTTTGCAAAGATAAAAAAAATATTTTAGCAACATGCAATTATCATCAAAATATTACGGCTATAGTAGGGAAAGAAAATATAATTGGAACTCAGTTTCATCCAGAAAAGAGTCAAAAAATTGGTTTAGAAATCTTAAAAAATTTTATTCGTTGGATTTATTAAAATGATTTTATTTCCGGCAATAGATATTAAAAACGGCTCTTGCGTTCGTTTAGTTCAAGGTAGAATGACTGAAGCTACCATTTTTAACAAAGATCCAGTTGATCAAGCAAAGATATTTGAATCTAAAGGTTGTAATTGGATTCATGTTGTGGATTTAGATGGAGCAATCAAAGGACAATCTGTTAATGAAAAGATAATTAAACAAATAATATCATCAGTTAATATAAAAATTCAATTAGGAGGAGGCATTAGAGATATAAAAACAATAGATAAATGGTTCAAAATAGGGGTAGAAAGATTAGTTCTTGGTTCTTTAATAGCAATTAATCCCAATTTAGTTCAAGACATTATTAAAAAATATCCTGGAAAAATCGTTTTAGGAATAGATTTAATAAATGACAAATTAGCAATTGAAGGTTGGGTAAAAAAAACAGATATTAAAGCAAATTATGTTGCAAAAAATTTTAATAATCAAGATATCGCATCCTTTCTTTGCACAAACATAAAAAGAGATGGGGCAATGAAGGGTATAGATTTAGATTTTATTTTAAATAATGCAAATATTTTTTCAAAACCAATTATTGCTTCAGGAGGTATAACCAGTATAAAAGATTTACAAATTTTAAAAGACAATGAAAAAAAAGGAATTGAAGGAGCAATTTGTGGAAGAGCTTTATATGAAGGAAAAATTGATTTAATTGAGGCTATTAAAATATTTAAAAAAGATTGATATGTTAAAAATTAGAATTATACCGTGTTTAGATGTTAAAGATGGGAAAGTAGTCAAAGGAACCAAATTTGTGAATTTAAAATATGCAGGAGATCCAGTTAAACAAGCACAAATTTATGATAAACAAGGAGCTGATGAATTATGTTTTTTAGATATAACGGCAAGTAGTGATAAAAGAAATATTCTTTATAAAGTTGTAAAAAAAACCGCTCAAAAATGTTTTATGCCACTAACAGTTGGAGGAGGAGTAAGATCAATAGAAGATATAAGAAAATTGCTTTTATGTGGAGCTGATAAGGTATCAATTAATACTGCAGCAATAAATAACCCTAAATTAATAAAAAATTCATCCAATAAATTTGGTAATCAATGTATTGTCGTTGCAATAGATGCAAAACAAACAAATAAAAATAAATGGGAAATTTATAGTCATGGAGGCAGAAAAAGAACAGGTATAGACGCTGTTAAATGGGCAAAAAAAATGGAAACTTTAGGTGCTGGCGAAATACTTTTAACTTCTATGGATAAAGATGGAACAAAATCAGGATTTGATCTGGAATTGACAAAAAAAATATCTAATATTGTTAATATTCCAGTCATAGCTTCTGGTGGGGTAGGAAATATACAACATCTTATTGATGGAATAAAAATTGGAAAAGCTTCAGCTGTTT
>CAZEYC010000075.1:0-4767 GCA_964516965.1 uncultured Alphaproteobacteria bacterium
GACCTTTGAGTTCTATGTCGCCAACAATAATTTTCGATAAAAATAACAATGTAAAGATGGTTATAGGATCGCCAGGTGGAAAAACAATTATAATGTATGTATTAAAAACTATAATAGCGGTACTTGACTGGGAAATGTCTATAGAAGAAGCTGTTAATTTTCCAAACTTTAGTATAAAAAATAATATAGTGTTATTGGAAAGTAATAGATCGAATAAGGAACTAGAAAAATATTTAATAAAACTTGGATATTCTATTGAAAAAAGAAGATTAAATAGTGGTTTAAATGGATTCGAAATAAAAAATCATATTATAAAAGGAGTTGCGGATAAAAGAAGACAGGGGTTATTTTTGACCAACTAAATAAAATCTTTTTAAAATTAAAGAAACAATTATTAAAAAAATTAAGCCAACTATAGGTAAAATAATCTTATAATTTATCAAATCTTTGAAATTTAAAATTTCTGTAGTTTCAATTAAATCATGCAGTCCATAACCAATCATACAATAAATAATAGCCCAAGGTAAAATACCTGTAAAAGTTGCAAGAACAAAGTTGCTTACTTTAACTCTAAAAAAAACTGTTATAGCGTTTTGTATGGCAAAAGGTACTGGAATTAGTCTTAATAATATCAAATATAAAAATTCGTTTTGTTTAAATCCTTTTTCTAAATTAATTGCTAATTCATTAACTTGCTTATTTTTTCTTAAATTAAATGTTCTTTTTATAGTGAAGAAATTAATTAAACCACCAAAAGTTCCAGTAAAAGTACTAAAAAAAATTGCAAATGCTGGATTAAATAAAAAACCAGCAATAATACAACACCCTAAAGAAGCAGGAATAAAACAAACTATAAAAAATAAATATATAAGAAAAAAAAGAATAAAAGTAATTAATGGATAATTATGAATTTTTTCCTCAATTAATAAGTGATTTGTTTGTAAAAATTCTAGTGTAATATAATTATCAAAATCAAAAGAATAAAAAGAAAATAAAACAATAAGGATTAATATGAAAAAAAAATATTTTTTTAGTGAATTTAACATTAATTTTATCTATAAATATAAACGATAATTAAACTTATTTTTTTTTTTAACAACTATTTTTTATAAATAAATTGAAAAGAACATTTCAACCTAGTATTCGTAAAAGAAAGAACAAGCACGGCTTTAGATTAAGAATGGCTAGTAAAGACGGAAGAAAAGTTTTATCTAGAAGAAGAATAAAAGGTAGAAAAAGAATTTCGGCTTAAATATATATATATGCCTATTTTATTAGAATCTCTGAAAAAAAGATTAGACTTTCTAAATGTAGCAAAAAATGGAAAGAAAAAATTTACTGAATCTTTTATATTGCAAGAATTAAAAAGACATTCGTCAAATAACTTAACATTAAAGAATAATGTTACAAGAATTGGATTAACTGTATCTAAAAGAGTAGGTAAATCAGTTATAAGAAATAAAATTAAAAGAATATTAAGATCTATTTCTAATGAAATCCTAACAAATAAAGGAAAAAAAAATTATGATTACGTAATAGTTGCAAATAAAAAAGTATTATTTCTTGATTATCAAGAATTAAAAAAAGATTTAATAAAGGCTTTAAAATAGTAATATTATGTTGTTACCTGACCTAACAAAAAATACAGTTATTTTCTTTATAAAAAAATATAGATATTTTGCACCCTTTTTTTTTAGAGGAAATTGTAGATATTATCCAACGTGCTCAGATTACGCAATTCAAGCTATAGAAAAATACGGAACTATTATTGGAATGTATAAATCTATATTAAGAATATTTAAATGTAATCCTTTTTGTCAACATGGCTACGATCCGATCGAAAGAAAGAAAAATCAAATTAAATGAAAAACCAAGGAAATCTTTTACTAGCGATTTTGTTATCTTTAATAATATTACTTGGTTTTCAGTACTTTATTGAAACTCCAAAAATGAAACAGCAAGCAGAAAGACAAAAAACTATTGAAAATACAGAAGAGCCAAGCACCCAACCTGGAATAATCACTTCCGATGAAGATACTAATGAAGAATATTTAGAATTAAATCAAGCATTGCAACAAAATGAGAGATTAAAAATTGAAACTACAAGATTAAGTGGTTCAATTTCTTTAAAAGGATTAAAGATAGATAATTTAATTCTAAAAGATTATAAAGAGAAACAAACTGAAGATAGTGAACTTGTTACAATCTTTAAACCTAGTAATACCAAAGGCGGATATTACTCAAATTTTAGCTGGATAAATTCAAAAAATCAAATTACAGAACTTCCAAATGACCAAACTGTTTGGAAATCTGATAAAAAAATTTTAAAACAAAATGAAACTGTAAAATTTACATGGACAAATAGTCAAAACATAGAATTCCAGCAAGAAATTTCAATTGATGAAAATTTTTTATTTACTATAAAGCAATCTGTAAAAAATAATTCAGGTGAAAACATAAATATACATTCTGTTGCTAAAATCTCTAGAACAGATACTCCTAAAACCCTTGGTTATTTTATTTTGCATGAAGGTCCGATCGGTGTAGTAGATAATGTTTTAGAAGAATTCGACTATGATGAATTAAAAGACAATATAGGACCAATAGAATTTTCATCTAATGGCGGTTGGTTTGGTATCACTGATAAATACTGGCTTTCAGCTTTAATTCCTGATCAAAATTCTACAGTTAAAGCAAGGTTTCAATATTATAAAAGAAATAACAAAGATAAATATCAAGTTGATTATATGGGTAATAAAATAGTTATACCCTCGGGCCAAACATCAAACTCAGTTCATAAATTATTTGTAGGTGCAAAAGAAGTTAAGTTGCTTGATAAATATGAAAAAACACATTCTATTGCAAGATTTGATCTAGCAATCGACTTTGGTTGGTATTATTGGCTAACAAAACCATTTTTCTATCTTTTAATTTATTTCAAAAATATTTTTGGTAATTTCGGTTTATCTATATTGTTTGTTACTGTTTTAATAAAAGCTGTTTTTTATCCCTTAGCTAATAAATCTTACATTGCAATGAACAGAATGAAAGAATTACAACCTGAAATGCTCAGAATAAAAGAACTCTATAAAAATGATAAAATGAAAATGAATCAAGAGATGATGGCTATGTATAAAAAGGAAAAGGTGAATCCTGCTGCAGGTTGCTTTCCAATGCTTATTCAAATACCAGTGTTCTTTGCCTTGTATAAAGTTTTATTTATTTCTATTGAAATGCTCCATGCGCCCTTTTATGGATGGATACAGGATCTCTCAGCAGCAGACCCTACAAGTATTTTAAATCTATTTGGATTGATGCCTTGGGATCCTAATTTATATTTACCAAAATTCTTAAATATTGGTTTATGGCCATTAATTATGGGAGTGTCTATGTATGTTCAACAAAAATTAAACCCTACTCCAACAGATCCTATGCAAGCAAAAATTTTTATGTTTCTTCCTATATTTTTTACTTTTATTTTAGCTCCATTTCCTTCAGGGCTAGTAATATATTGGGCATGGAATAACTTACTTTCAATGGGGCAACAAATCTTAATAAAAAAAAGAATGGAAAGAGGAAAAAAATAAAATTTAGAGTTATTAAAATTGAAATTAGATTTATCTATTAGTGAAAAAAAATACCTTCAAAGCACTTTATCATTTGCTGAGGCTGAAAAATATATAAAAAAATTTAATAATAAAATTTTTGTAATTAAATATGGTGGTAGCGCTCTTAGTGACAGATATCTTGCTAATAACTTTGCTAAGGATTTGGTTTTAATAAAAAAATTAGGAATAAATGTTGTAATTGTTCATGGCGGCGGTATGCAAATATCAGAAACTTTAAAAGCTGAAAATTTAATTACAAAATTTAAGAATGGATTAAGAGTAACTGATAAAAAAACAATAAAAGTTGTCAAAAGAGTATTGGTAAAAAGAATAAATAAAAAAATTGTAGATCTTATAAATCAAGCTGGAGGCAAAGCAATTAGTCTTCCAGGACATAAAAAAGGTTTAATTGAGGTTAAACAACTAAAAAAGGAAATGGGATTTGTTGGAAGGCCAAAAAAAATTAGAATCAAAATTATAACAAATTTATTAAAAAAAAATTATATACCAATTATTGCAAGTTTAGGCTTTAAAGGGAAAAATGTTTTTAATATTAACGCTGATACTGTTGCAGGAGAGCTTGCTGCTTCGCTATCTGCCACAAGATTTTATTTTATAACAAACATTAAAGGTGTTATGGATGAAAATAATAAACTTATCAAAGAAATTACACCTAAGAAAGCGAAAGAACTAATTAAAAAAAAAATTATAAAAGGAGGCATGATACCAAAAGTAGAAACATGTTTAAATGCTGTAAGAAAATCAGCAAAAGCAGCCGTAATTCTAGATGGTAAGGTGCCAAAACTATTATTAAGAGAAATTTTTACAACAAAAGGTGTAGGAACATTAATTGGAAAAAAATAAAAATTTTAAGGAGTTTAATAACTGGTTATTTGATTTAGACAATACTTTGTATTGTGCAAATAGTGGAATCTTTGATCAAATTTATAAAAGAATGGGTAAATTTATTAGCCATAATTTAAATATTAATATACAAGAAGCAAAAGTTTTGCAAAAAAAATATTTTATAGAAAATGGAACAACTTTGAGAGGTTTGATGACACATCATAATATAAAACCTAAAAAATTCTTAAAGTATGTGCATGATATTGATTTTAGCATTATTAAACATAATGAAGAATTAAATAATTTAATAAAA
>CAZEYC010000076.1:0-4741 GCA_964516965.1 uncultured Alphaproteobacteria bacterium
TTTTTTAAACTCATTTATTTTTTCTTACCCTCTTTTCTATGTATAATTTCAGTTTCTAATTTTATACCTTTACCTTTATATGGCTCAGGCTTTCTAAATGATCTCAACTCAGCTGCAATTTGTCCAACCTTTTGTTTGTCAGAACCAGATATTTCAATTTTATTTGGATCAGGACACTTAATATTTATACCTTCAGGTATTTGGAAATCTATATCGTGACTAAAACCAGCGCTAATTTTTAAATTTTTACCCTGTAATTGAGCTTTATATCCTGTGCCAATCAATTCTAAATTCTTTTGATAAGTTTCTATATTGCCATAAATTATACTGTTTAATATACTTCTAGTTGTTCCCCAAATCATTTTTGTTTTTTTATTATCGTTTTTTGCTTTTACTGATAATTTTTTACCTTCAATTGTAATATCTAAATCCTTGTGATGTGTAAATTTTCTTTCACCACCTTTTCCCTTTATAATTAAACTTAAATTATCTTTTGTAACCTCAACTCCATCAGGGATATCTATTGGCATGTTTCCAGTTCTTGACATAATTATAAAATTTAATCAAATTAAAATATTTGGCAAATAATTTCTCCGCCTAAATTTGCACTTCTTGCTTTTTTATCTGTCATAATACCTTTTGAAGTTGAAACTATTGTTACACCATATCCTTTATAAAAAGAAGGAAGTTTTTTAATATTTTTATAAACTCTTCTTCCTGGTTTAGAAATTCTAAATATTTTTTTTATTGAGGGTTTGCCATTATAATAAGATAAAATAATATTAATTTTTTTTATTCCTTTTTTTTCTTCAATTACTTTGTAATTGTCTATATAACCTTCTTCTACAAAAATCTTTAAAATATTAACCTTTTGATTTGAGAAAGGTGTTTTTATATTTTCTTTTTCAACTAGCAACCCATTTCTAATTGTTGCCAACATATCCCCAATTGTATCAGTTAAAACCATAATAATATTTTACCAACTAGATTTTGTAACCCCTGGTAATTTCCCTTCATTTGCTAATTCTCTAAAAGCAATACGTGATAATTTAAATTTTCTATAAACGCCTCTTGGTCTTCCTGTAATAATACATCTGTTTCTTAATCTACATGGTGAACTATTGTTTGGTAATCTTGAAAGCTTATTAAGAGCTTCAATTCTATTTTCAGGTGTTGTTTTCTTATTCATTAATATTTTTTTTAAAATCTTTCTTCTTTTTGAAAATTTATTTACAAGTTTTACTCTTTTTAAATTTCTTTGTATTAAACTTAATCTGGTCATTTTTTAATTATTTAATGGAAAATTAAAACCTTTTAATAATAATTTTGCATGCTCATCTTTTGAAGTAGATGTGACAATAGTTATGTCTAAACCTCTTATTTTATCTACTTTGTCAAAGTCAATCTCAGGAAATATAATATGTTCTTTGATTCCAAATGTATAATTACCATTACCATCAAAGAATTTTGGGGACAATCCTTGAAAATCTTTTGTTCTAGGTAATGCAATGTTTATTAATCTATCTAAGAATTCATACATTCTATCTTTCCTAATTGTAACTTTACACCCTATAGGCATATTTTCTTTAATTTTAAAGTTTGCAATAGCCTTTTTAGAATTAGTAATAATAGGTAATTGACCTGAAATAAGCTTTAAATCTTCAAAAGCAAAGTCTAGTTTTTTTTTATCGCTTACAGCATCTGCTCCAACTCCCATATTTAATATTACCTTTAATAGTTTTGGAACTTCAAATAAATTCTTAAAACCAACTTCTTTCATTAAATTTGGTCTAATTACTTTAATATATTCTTCTTTTAATCTTGACATAATTTATTTTATAATCTCCCCGCTTTTTTTTGCATATCTAACTTTTTTTTTATCTTGTATTTTAAAACCAATTCTTGTTTTTTTTCCACTTTTTGTATCAAGCAATAACAAATTTGATAAATGAATAGATAGTTCTTTGTTAATTATACCACCTGCGCTCTGTTTTGATGGCTTTTGATGTTTCTTAACAACATTGACATCCTTTACTAACGCTCTGTTTTGCTTTGGGAAAATAGAAATAATAGAACCTGATTTTCCCTTATCTTTTCCACTTAATACTTGAACATTATCTCCTTTTCTCAATTTAGTTTTATACATCATACTTATAATACCTCAGGAGCCAATGAAATTATTTTTGTAAATTTTTTTTTTCTTAATTCTCTTGTTACAGGACCAAATATTCTAGTTCCTATCGGTTCTCCTTCTTTTGAAAGAAGTACAGCAGAATTTTTATCAAATTTTATTGAAGATCCATCATATCTATTAATTGCTTGTGAAGTTCTAACAATAACTGCTTTTAAAACTTCTCCTTTTTTTACTTTTCCATTTGGTATAGCTTCTTTAACTGAAACAACAATAACATCTCCGATAGAAGCACTTCTTCTTTTTGAACCACCTAATACTTTAATACATTGAATTAATCTTGCCCCTGAATTATCTGCTACTGTTAATTTTGTTTCTGCTATAATCATTTCTTTACCTTCATAGTCTTTTCATCATATAAAATAAATCTTTTAGTTTTTGATATTGGCTTGCTTTCTATTATTTTTACTAAATCTCCAACAGAACATGAGTTGTTTTCGTCATGCGCTGCGAAATTTTTATCTCTTTTAATGTATTTTTTATATTTTTTATCCATAAATTTTCTTTCAACATTAACTATTATTGTTTTTTCATTTGAATTCTTTATTACTTTTCCTTTAAAAATTTTTTTTGTCATTATTTTTTCAATTCTATATTTCTAATTTTTGTTTTAATTTTTGCAATATCTTTTTTTACAACTCTAATTCTTGCAGTTTTTTCTAATTGTCCATTCTTTTGTTGAAATCTAAGATTGTAACTTTCCTTTTTTAAATCCTTGAGCAAATCATTTAATTCGTCGTTCGTTTTTTTATCAATTTCAATATATTTCATATTATGATCCTAATCTTTTTATAAAAAGAGATTTGATTGGTAATTTTGCAGCACCTAACATTAATGCTGTTTTAGCAATTTCTTCATTAATTCCATCAACTTCAAATAGAATTCTACCCGGATTTATTCTACTAGCCCAGAATTCAACAGCTCCCTTTCCTTTTCCCATTCTTACTTCTGTAGGTTTTTTACTTATAGGAACATCTGGAAATATTCTTATCCAAACTCTACCTTCTCTTTTCATTTCTCGAGTAATAGCTCTTCTTGCCGCTTCTATTTGCCTAGCACTAATTCTTCCTGGTTGCGAAGCTTTTAATCCGTATGAACCAAAATTTATTTTAGCGCCTGATTGAGCTTTACCATGAATTCTGCCTTTATGTTGCTTTCTATATTTTGGTTTTTTTGGTTGTTGCATATATTTTACCTAAAATTATCTTTGATTATCTTCACTTTCTTTAAGTTTATTTTTTTTATCATCGCTAGATAAAATTTCTCCTTTAAAAATCCATACTTTTACACCACAAGTTCCATATGTTGTTTTTGCTGTTGCAGTTCCATAATCAATATTGGCTCTCAGTGTATGCAAAGGAATTCTTCCTTCTTTAAACCATTCAACTCTTGCAATTTCTGCACCACCAATTCTCCCTCCTACATTTATCCTAATTCCTTTTGCTCCTAATTTAAGAGCTGATTGCAAAGCTCTTTTCATAACTCTTTTTGTAGTAACTCTTTTTTCAATTTGCATTGCAATATTTTGAGCTACTATATTTGCATCTAATTCAGGTTTTTTTGTTTCAACAATATTTACCTGAATCTCACTGTTACAAATCATTCCTAACTCTTTTTTGAGTTTTTCTATATCTGCGCCCTTTTTTCCAATAACTATACCTGGTCGAGATGTGTGAATAGAAACATTAGTTTTTTTTAAGGACCTTTCAATTATAACTTTTGATATACCTGCTTGTCTTAATTTATCTTCTAAATATTTTCTTATTTTTAAATCATTTTCAAGAAAACCACTATATTTATCCTCTGTATACCAAACAGAGTCCCAACTTTTATTTATTCCTAATCTTAGCCCAAATGGATTAACTTTTTGTCCCATGTTTTACACCCTGTTCTTTTTCTTTTGTATTATTATCATTTAATTTATTTTTAGAAGGTTTAGACTGTTTTTTAGCATTATTATCAGAACTTTTATTCTCAATTTCTTTTTCTTTTAATTTTATTGTTAAGTTGCTGAATGGTTTTAATATTTTTGAGCCTCTACCTCTTGCTCTGGCTCTAAATCTTTTCATAACCATACCTTTCCCTACTGAAGCTTCTGATACAAATAATTTATCAACATCTAACTGATGATTATTCTCAGCATTAGCAATGGCAGATTGAAGAGCTTTTTTGATTTGAATTGCAATTCTTTTATTTGAAAAAGACAAATAATTTATAGCTTTCTCTACTTCTAATCCTCTTATTGGTGAAACAACAAGATTTAATTTTATCGGACTTACTCTTATTGATTTTAAATATACTTTGGCTTGATTACTTGTCTCAATAGGTGTTGTTTTTTTTGTTTTTTTTGTATTTTCAATTACTTTATCAGTCATTTTATTTATTTTTTCTCTTCTGTGTTTGTTTTTGTTTCAGGTTTTTTATCATCAGTTGATACTGTTTTAGGAGGAGCTGTTGTCTGTGTTGCAGCACCAGGAGCCACTACCTTACCGGTGCTTGTTGTTTCAGTTTTTCTTTCAGCAGAATGTGAATTAAATGTTCTAGTGGGTG
>CAZEYC010000077.1:0-4677 GCA_964516965.1 uncultured Alphaproteobacteria bacterium
CTGATAATAAAATAAAAACAAAAAAAATATCTAATAGATATACAAAAAATATTGCTTCAAACAACACGCCATTATCAAATATTTTTAGAAAAAAAGAAGTTGAAAAAAAAAAAATAAAAAAAGATAAGAAAGATAATGTTTTGTTATTAACAAAAAAAGTTAATATAAGTGGTAAAATATTAGATTCAAAGAAAGAAAATACTGATAAAAAGATTAGAACTGATAAGAAAAATAATATAACTAATAATAGTGAAGAAATAATTAAGGAACATATTCCTAATTATAAGATTTTAAGTAAGACAGGAGATTTAGCTGTTATTATAAATAAACTTAAAGTTATTAGAGATCAAAAATTACAAAAAGATAAAAAAAAGAAAAATTCAAAAAAAAATTTAGAAGAAATAAAAAAATTAAACGAAACTATCTTTTTAGCAGAAGAACTTTTCAAAAAAGAACTTTTAGATTTATAGTTTTTTTTTTGATTTCCTCCATTCCCATGGATAAGTAAATTTACCTGACCATGCGCCTGTTTTTATTTTTTTTGCTTTTTTTTCAGTAGGTTTGTATTTATCTGACATATAACTAAATGCATATCCAGAAAGAACCATGTTTTTATTAATATTAAGCTTTCCAATATAACAAGTAGCCAACCATCTTTTATAACGATCTTTTTTCTTTGTTATACACCGAACTGGTTGATCAGAAATTATTTCTGATAAAGCATATGCGGAATCTTCACCGCATTTATAACTACTTCCATCTTTTCTAAAACATTTTTGTTTTTTCTCAAAGGCATCTATTCCCAATAATCTTATTTTATTATTATTTATTTCAATTGAATCACCATCAATTACTCTGGCTTTTCCAAAAATTTCTTGTGCATCGTTTGCGTATAAAGAATGTGAACATGAATGCAAAAAGAAAAATATAAATAAAAAGTATTTATTCATCAAATGATAATAGAGATTCAGTTTGAACTTCAATTTTATTTCTACCTTTTAAGTTTATAAGCTCAATTAAAATTAGAAATGCGGAAATATTAGCGCCAGTTTTTTTTAAAAGCTCCAAAGCAGCATTTGCTGTTCCACCAGTTGCTAATAAATCATCAATAAGTATTATGTTCTTATTTTTTAAATTATCTTTTTTTTGAATTTCTAAACAATCTTCACCATATTCTAATTTATATGTATGCGAAATTGTTTTTCCTGGCAATTTGCCTTTTTTTCTAATCATTACAACTTCACAATTTAATTTATATGCGATTGTTGAAGCAAAAATAAAACCTCTTGATTCTATTCCTGCCAATACTTCTGGATTATGTTTTTTTACAAGCGTAGAGAATTGATTTATGGTTTCTTGCCATATATCTTTATTAATCATTAGTGAAGATATATCGTAAAATAAAATACCCGGCTTAGGAAAATCTAAATAAGTCTCAATATACTTTTTAAGATCTATCAAAAGCTATTTAGTTTTTAAATATTCAATTATATCTGCTCTATGTTCAGCACTTTTTAATCCCGGATATAGCATTTTTGATCCTGGATACATTTTTTTAGGATTTGTAAGCCATTTATCTAGATTAGCTTCATCCCAAACTATTCCAGAATTTTTAATATCGTCAGAATATTTTGAATAACCGGCAGCACTTCCAGCTTTTCTTCCAAAAATTCCAACTAAATGAGGGCCTATTTTGTGTTTTTCAGCTTCAGCATTGTGACATGCCTTACATTTAGTAAACAATTTTTTTCCGTTTGCTGCATCAGCTGCAAAAGTATTATTATTAATGATAAATAAAACAGATATAAACGAAAAAATAAGGTATTTATATAATTGCATTCTAACTCCAAAAAAAAAATTATAAAAAAATATATATTAAAGCTATTATACTTATAATATATTTCAAAAACAATAAAATGAAATTATTTTTTAAAATTTTATTTTTTTTACTTTTTTTAAAAAGTGGTATGGCTCAAGATTTAACCAATATAATTTATTTGGAACTTAAAGATGGAAAGGTTGTCATTGAAATGAAACCAGAGCACGCGCCGCAGCATGTAGAAAGAATAAAACAATTAATAAGTGAGAAATTTTACGATGGTTTAAAATTTCATAGAGTTATAGATGGTTTTATGGCTCAAACAGGAGATCCTTTAGGAAATGGAACAGGTGGCTCAGGACAAAATATACCTGCTGAATTTAACAAGTTACCCCATATTAGAGGAACTGTTTCCATGGCAAGAGCTCAAGATCCAGACAGTGCGGATAGCCAATTTTTTATATGTTTTGAGGAATCATCTTTTTTAGACGGCCAATACACTGCCTGGGGACAAGTAATTGAAGGAATGGAATTTGTAGATAAAATTAAAAGAGGAGCAGGTCCTAATGGAAGTGTTAGTGACCCTGATAAAATAATTTCATTGAAATTAGCAAAAGAGAAATAATTATATATTTATGAAGGTTGAAGCTATAGCTCTACCCTACTACGGCATTGGAGATTTCTTAACTCATTTACCATTTATTTGCGCTTTAGCAAAAAAGAATAAAGAATCAAAGTTTCTAATATTAACTAAATCAAGAACATTTGCTAAAGAATTACTTTCTTTTGAAAAAAGAATAGAAGTATTTTATATTGAAAATGATCATACTATTTTTTCCTCAATAAAAGAATTCTTTCGATTAAAGGATCTTTTTAAAAAAAAGAAAGTTTCAAGAATATGGATTTTTCACAGAAGTCCAAGATTTGCAATAATATCTTTCTTTTCATCAGTAAAAGAAAGATTAGGATATGGAATTGGTTCACAAAGAATTTGGCTTAGTAATTCAAATTTTTTGAATAAGAAATTTTACAATTCTTTTCCAATAGAAAAATCTTTTGAATTTTTAAAGATTAATAATATTTTTCTAAATTCAGTTGAACCTAAATTAAAAGCCTCGGAATTAAAAAGAAATCAAATAAAGAAGAAATATAAAAAATTTATCAAGCCCTGGGTAATAATTGGTTTTGGTTCAACTGATATTCATAGAACATGGAGAAGATCTTACTTAATAGATTTAATAAATATTCTAGATAAAAGAAAAAAATATACATTTTTCTTGATTGGTTCACCTAAAGAAAGAAATCATGCTAATCAAATAATTTTTGAATGTAAAAATATAAAGAGTAAGATTGTTAATTCATGCTTTGGAATGGATAAAACAATAAGCTTAATATCACAATCAAACTTTTATATTGGAAATGACACAGGAAGTTCAAATCTTTCACTAGCTTTAGGAATTAAAACTTTTATTATTCATGGTGGAACTCCGCCTTATACACAAACTGTTTATCGAAGTTTTTTTCCTAAACTATATAATTCAAAATATTTAATTCCTATTTTGCCAAAAACTGGAGTTTTAAGAGATCCTCATTTAAAGGGAGTAGAATCTATCCCACGCGAGAAAGGAATGGACTTAATAAAACCTGAACAAGTAGCTGATATCATAAAAAAAAACAAATGCTAAAATAAGTTATACTTAAATTCAAAAATTTCTGTTTATAGTGAAATCAATTAATTCTAAAAGAATTTTTTTTTCTTTTTTATTAGGGAATATTTCCAAGGCGTCTTTTGCCACCATTCCATAATACTTTGCTCTATCAACAATATCATTTAAGACATTTCTTTTATTTAGATAATGACAAGCTTTTTCCATATCTCCAACTTTTTTACTTCCATTTTGAATTGTTCTTTTCCAAAAATTTCTTTCTTCTTTATCGCCTCTATGGAAAGCAAGAATTATTGGCAAAGTAACTTTTCCTTCTTCAAAGTCATTACCAATTTTTTTTCCTGTCTCATTTTCAATTGATTTATAATCTAATAAATCATCAATAATTTGAAATATCATACCAAGATTTGTTCCAAAACTACTTAAAGCTTTGACATATATTTTTGGTTTTTTAGCAATTAATGCTCCAACCTTACAAGAAGTTGAAAATAATTTTGCTGTTTTAGATTTAATTATTTCTAAATAATTATCTTCTGTTGTTGTAAAATCATTATTAGTAAGTAATTGTGCAATTTCACCTTCTATAAGAGTAGATGCAGTTTCTGATAAAACCTTAAGCACACTGATATTCCCAATCTCAACCATTAACTCAAATGATTTACCTAATAAGAAATCACCTACTAAAACACTGCTTTTATTTCCCCATAACTCATTAGCAGTATTTAAACCTCTTCTTTTAACACTATTATCTATAACATCATCATGTAATAAGGTAGCAGTGTGAATAAATTCTACACATGTTGCTAATTCTATATTTTTTTCCCCATTATAGTCACATAATTTCGATGTAGCTAAGCACAACATGGGTCTTATTCTTTTTCCTCCTGCATTTATTAGATGTTTAGAAACTTTTGGAATAAAGGAAATCTTATTATTTATTTTTTTTTTTATTAAAGAATTGACCTTATTCAGATCATTTTTAACGAGTTCTTTTAATTTAAGAAATTTTTTTTGATTTTTTAAATTTTGAACAGAATCATATTTATATAATAAAGCCACATAATAAGATTAATTTTTTTTTTTGATTTTCTCAATATAAAAAACTTATATTATGTATTAATGTTCAATTTTTTTAAAAAGAAAAAAATATTTAAAAATTTATTTTTTTCAGTTATTATTGGAAATAAAGGG
>CAZEYC010000078.1:0-4564 GCA_964516965.1 uncultured Alphaproteobacteria bacterium
AAATTATTATTTTTTTTTTATCTTTGCTTAAAATTACACCTCTTGGTCTATGACCAACTTTAATTGTTTTTATAACTTCCAAAGAAGTTCCATCTATAACTGTTATATTATGGTCTTTTTCATTTGATACATATATCGTCTCAGCAAATGCAATTTTTTGAATCAAGGTTAAAAAAATAATTAATAAAATTTTTTTTATCATTTTCCTACATACAATAAATTAAATATTTTTTTCATTAATTAATTCAATCTACATTTTGAATCTGGTTGGTCAATACCTAGGGTATCTAATTCTGTCCTTGGATGAACAAACCCTGTTTGCGGTGAAACAGAAACTAAAGCTCTAGGGGTTACTAATAAAATAGGTTGACGTAATTGACCATTCCATTGTCTAAAACTAACTGGCTTTCCTTTATATGCAGCTAAATTAAATTTATCATTCATAATTTTATTTAAAAGTACTTTAGGATCCAATGATTTACTTCTAGTAATTGCTTCGCCAAATGTTCTGACTCCTAACCAAGAATTAAAGTCTATATCTGTCATAAGTCTTTTAGAATCTTTTAAAAACCTACTTTGCATTTGATTGCCACCCCATTGCTCATGTGCAAAATGCCAAGATGTCGGTTTCAAAACTTCTCCGCCAACTACAATGGTTGGTTTCCATGTTCTATATGGAATATAATCGCCAAAACTATTACCAGAATCACCAAAAGTATTTCCTTCATCAGCTAAAACTAAAACTTCATATTTCTCACCTTGTGTAAATTTTACAATCTCTAGATCTGCAGTTCTTCTAAAATCATGAGTAAAATTCCATACTTTTTCATTGGTTATTTTTAATCCAAATCTTTTTGCTGAAATCTTAATAGAATCTGAGAATTGTTTGTCCCTTTCATTTATGCCTGAAATTAATAGAAGTTTAGTCCAATTCTTTTTTTTCAAAAATTGAATTAATGCATCGGTAAGCATTCTGTAACTAGGTGCCGTATGCAAGACTTGCTTTTTACAATTTTCGTTTCTTAAATCATTATCTTTTAAAGATGTATTAACTAAAATTGAACCTTCGATCAAATCTGAAGAAAGTATTTTATTAAAATCATCTATAGAAACATTTAAGATAAAAAATTTATAATTATTTTTTCTAAGTTCTTCAAAAATTTCTTTTGCAGATTCTTCAGGCATTATATTTTTCTCTATTAATTCAAATTTTTGATTAGTAAACTTACCAGTGGTGTTATTGTCCTTAATACCCATTCTACTCCCTAAAATTCCGTTATTGATTATTTCTGGATTAATTGAATAAATAGTAGGTTCTCTTTCAACAACTCTATTAATGTGTACTATTTTTATTTGTTGGATATTTTCAGCCTCTAAAAAGCTTGACTGAAGAAAAATAATTATAAATAAAAAAATATATTTCAACATTAAACAAAAATAATTGACTTTTAATAAATATAAAATTTATATTTCGTATAATCTATTATTTTCCTTATGAATAATAAAAATAAATTGATTGTTGAATAAATTAAAAAAAAAAATTATTATTTTTTTTATGATGAAACCTTTGTTAAGATGGTGGCTTTTCATTAGCCTTACAATTGTATTAACTTTTGCTTTCTATTATTTCGGTTTATTTTCAGAAGTATGGGATAAGGATAGGACAAAACTTTCCTTTTTAATAATGGTATTATTTTTATTAACCTCAATACATTGTGGAAAAGAAACAATTAAAATATCAAGAGCATTAGAAGGTGAAATGCCTAATACAGAAATAAATAAAACAGATTGGCGAGGCAATCAAGAATTGGGCTGGTTTATATCTGATCTACTTTTAACTATAGGAATGATTGGTACAGTTTCAGGTTTTTTAATTATGCTAACAGGTGCATTTGCAGGAGTAAATATAAGTGACGAAGTTGCTATGAAAAGTGTTTTAGAAAAAATGGCAAAAGGAATGTCAACTGCTTTATACACCACTTTATTTGGCCTAATTTGTGGTAGTTTGTTAAAAATACAATATTTTAGCCTAGCTAGGGCAACAGATCTTTTAATTGGTCCTTTAAAAAAATCAGAATAAATTATGCAACGTCGTTATCACACCAATTTACCTTTCTTAGATTTATTATTTAATGTTTTAATAGGTTTTGTTTTTTTATTTATCATTTCATTTTTATTAATTAATCCAATTGCAAAAAGAGCTGATATTGAAGTAAAAGCTGAATTTTTAATAACAGTTTTTTGGCCAGATAATTTAGAAGATGATGTTGATATTTATGTAGAAGATCCGACAGGTGGTTTGGTTTGGTTTAAATCTAGGGAACCAGGCCTAATGCATTTAGATAGAGATGATTTAGGAAAAAGAAATGATGAAGTTATAACTGCAGCAGGGACAATTTTATTTCCAGAGAATAGAGAAATTGTAACTCTGCGTGGAATTGTTCCAGGTGAATATGTTGTTAATGTTCATATGTATTTTAAAGTTGGAGCAGAACCAGTTCCAGTTACGATCCAAATAGACAAAATCAATCCTTATTCTGTAGTTTTAAGAGAAACTGTTGATTTAAAAGTAAAAGGAGATGAGGTTACAGTGACAAGATTTAGTGTTAATGCAAAAGGTGAAGTAAGTAATGTAAACAAACTTCCCAAAAAATTAGTACAAGAATGGCAGAAGGGATGATCGGTTTAACTGCAAGTTTTTTAATATTAGTTGCACTAATATTATGGCTTATTATTCTTTCAAAAGGAAAATTCTGGATTATAAAAAGTATTGTTATATTAACAACAACATTATTTTCTATTGTAGTATTACTTTCTCTCAAAGATTTTGTAGGTTGGCCTAGTAGTTCTAACTTACCAGAAGAATTCCTGTTACATTGGGCAATAATAAATGAGCCTGATAAAATAAAGAATACTGAAGGTGAAATATATATTTGGGCAACAAAATTAGATAAAGAAAATAAAATAAAAGGTATACCTAGAGCATACAAAATAGATTATACAAGAAAAAATCATGAAGAAATAACTGCTGGATTAATTAAAGTTGGAGAAGGAATTCAACAGAAAGGTCAGAAAGTTAAAGCAAAAGAAAATATAGATATAGATGAAGATTTAAGTAATCTTCAAGAAATCGCAATTTTTGATCTACCAAAACCTCTTTTACCTCAAAAAAATAGAGAAGGAACAAGAACTAATGAAGCTACAAAAGGTTTTAATGCTATAGAAATTGATCCTGAAACTGGAAGACCTATTTTAAATAAAAAAAATAAAGAATAAAATTAGAAAGCACTAAGAAAAGAATTATTTCTTTTTTTTAAGCTAAGAATTATTGACATTGCTGTTAATCTTGATGTTTTTGGATTTATACTTGGATTATTTTCTAAAATAATTTTTAATTTTCCAAATTTACCAATAGCAAAAATTTCAGCGATATTTTTTTTTATTTTTGGATCTGCAATAATAATTACTTTTGTTTTATCAAATCCAACGCCACAGATTGATAAAGTTGCCGCTATATTTGAATTTTTAGGAAATTCTTTACAAACTTTTCTTGCAGACTTATTGGATAAAATTTTTTCCTTTTTTATATTTTTAGCTTCAGTAATAGTTAGCAATGCTCTAGGAGGTTTTCTTTGGATAAGTTCCACAGATTTAATTTCTTTTGACAAAGATACGGCAGATATAGCATCTAGACCAGCAATAGCTCCTGTAGGGATATATGTTTTGCTTTTTACTTTTCTTGATAAAGATACAATTTTTTTGAAAAATTTTTTATCAGCAAAAGCACAAACTGATAAACACATAAAATCTATATTATTTTTTAAGATTTTTTCTGCATAATCTAAGCATGCCTGAACGCTAGCTGCTTCTATAATTATAGTTGGCTTTTTCTTCAACAACATATCAAAAGAATAACATTTAATGTTCTTTGAAATATTTTTTGTAGAAATATCATCAGAAAAAATACCTACTATCTTATAACCTGTAACTACGCCTTTTAAAATTTTTTTATAAATTTCTTGTCCTATTGCGCCAAAGCCTATTAAACCAATTTTTTCTATTAACATAATTTAAAATCAAAAAAACTTAATTTAGAATTATTCTAAATTGAATTGACAATACTGTTTTCCTTTTTATATATTCATATATTCATAAGTATATATTATTTTTAATAATTTATGTCCATAGACACTAGAACAAAAAAAACTGTTAAATCTATAACAGAAAAATATAAATACGGTTTTACAACTGATATAGACTCAGATAAAGCTCCAAAAGGTCTCAACGAAGATATTGTTAAATTAATCTCAAAGAAAAAAAATGAGCCTAAATGGCTTTTAGACTGGAGATTAAAGGCATTTAGAGCTTGGACAAAAATGGAAGAACCCAATTGGAGTATGGTTAAATTTCCTAAAATAAATTATCAAGACCGTTATTATTATTCTGCGCCAAAACCAAAAAAGAAATTAAAAAGTTTAAACGAGGTGGATCCGGCAATCTTAAGTACATATGAAAAATTAGGTATTCCTCTTGAAGAACAAAAAAGATTAGCGGGTGTTGCTGT
>CAZEYC010000079.1:0-4450 GCA_964516965.1 uncultured Alphaproteobacteria bacterium
TATAATTTTATATTATTTTTTTTAGAAAAAATTATTATTGAAATAATAACTCCAATTAAACCACCATGAAAAGACATTCCTCCGTGCCATATTTTTATAATTTCATATATATTTTTTAAATAATATTCTGGGTTATAAAGCACTACATAGCCTAATCTTCCACCTAAAATTACACCTAAAGCGATCCATAAAAAAAAATCATTTATTAAAGTATTATTTAATTTTAATTTAAATAATTTATTTAAATATTTTATGTATTGTATGCCTAATATTAGACCTAAAATATAAGCAATTGAATACCATCGAATATCTAGTGGTCCTAATGAAATTATTATTGGATCAATATATGGAAAAGTAATTATAAAATCTCCATTCTTTAAATTATTTTTTAATTTATTGCTTTTTAATATAACATTTTATTCCATCTTCTAATATTTTGAATTTCTTTAAATATCCAACTTTTTTTAATTTTCTCATATCTGCCTTAGTATAGTATTGATAATGTTTTAGAATGTTATTTGGAGCTTTAATATATTTAATTTTTTCTTCTTTTTTTAGATTTTTAAACATTATTTTTGCAAGATCTAAGAATGTTCTACTTTTACCAGTGCCTACATTAAAAATTCCAGATATTTTAGGATTTTTATATAACCACAACATTACATTTATACAATCTTCTACATAAACAAAATCTCTACTTTGTTTTCCGTCTTTAAAATTTTTATTATGTGATTTAAATAAAAGAATTTCCTCATTATTTTTCATTTTAGGAAATAGATAAGACACAACACTCATTTGTTTTTTTTTATGTAGTTCATTATTTCCATAAACATTAAAAAACTTAAGACCTACCCATTGAGGAGGCAAAGTATCGTTATTATTAATTTGTTTTGATACATATAAATCAAAAAGATGTTTGCTTTCACCATACATATTTAATGGTTTTAATTTTTTTAAATATTTTAAAGATATTGAATCTTTAAAACCATTTTTACCATCTCCATAAGTAGCTGCGCTTGATGCATAAGATAAAGATATACTATTTTTTTTACAAAAGTTCCATAATTTACATGAAAATTCATAATTATTTTTTAAAAGTTTTGAAAAATTTGTAGCAGTTGTTGCAGATATTGCACCTAAATGAAATATATATTTTATTTTATTTTGATTTTTTTTTAAAAAATTTATTAAACCAGAAGGTTTTATCAAAAATCTATATTTAGCTTTTCTAAGATAGGCATTTTTTAATTTAGATCTTACATTATCACAAACAACAATATCAAATTCGTTTATTTTGTTTAGTGCATAAATTAAATTAGAACCTATAAAACCCGCTCCACCAGTGACAATTATCATGTTTAAAAAGATATTAAATTCATTGATATAAATTTCACTATAAAGAATTATGTAAAATAAAACAAAAAAAAAAATATATGCAAATATACCAATATTTAGTATAATAATAGTTTTATATACAATATTTAGTGTATTTATATGAAATCTTCAATTACAGGTGTAAATAATTTAAAATTTAACCCTATAAATTTATTTGAGAGAATTATAATTTCAAAAAATTGGGCTTTCGAAAGACCTATTGACGATGAGATTTTCATAGAAATACCTACGAAATATTCAAATCTTATAGTCCAAGTTACTTGGTTAAAAAAAGAAGAAAGAATTGATATCAAAGCATCTTTTTATTTGAAAATGGATTTTACAAGCAATATTGAAATATATAAATTATTAAATTTAATAAATAACATAATTAATTTTGGTCATTTTCAAATTAATTCGAATAAATATCCAACATTTAAGAATTCAATTTCATTTTGTGATAAAAAAAAACCAGAATTTAATATAATAGAAGAGACATTAAGCGATGCTGTTTCAGAAAGTGAACGTTTTTTTCCAGCATTTCAATTAGTTCTTTGGGCTGGAAAAAAAGCAGAAGAAGCCATATCTTTTCTAGATTTTAAAACTGAAGGTATAGCCTAATTGAAATACGACTTACTTATCATCGGATGTGGTAAAATTGGCGAATGTTTAATTCAAGGTTTGCTTAGAAAAAAAAATTTTTTGTTTAAAAAAATTAAGCGAATTAATGTTTTAGAAAAAAATAAAAAAAGATGTAAATTTTTAAAAAAAAAATACTCAAACAAAATTACTTTTATTGATAATAATGAAATTAGAGTGTCAAAGAAGAATTTTCATTTTATTTTTTTATCTATAAAGCCAAAAGATTTAAATAAAAATATAAGAAATTATCAAAAATTTTTTAATACTGAAACAATTATGTATTCATTATTAGCTGGAAAAAAATTGTCAGATATAAATTCCTTTTTCCCAAATATAAAGAATATTTTTAGAGTAATGTTAAATACTCCAATTTGTTTAAATGAAGGCACTATAATTTATAAGAATTTAAGAAATAAATTTTCTAAAACTGATTTATTTTTATTAAATTTACTTGGGGATACTTATTATATAAAAGATGAAAAATTTTTTAATATTTTAACTGCTGTTATAGGAAGTGGTCCTGCTTTTTTCTATTTTTTAGTTGAAGCATTAGAAAAAAAAACTATTAGTTCAGGATTACAAAAAAATTTAGTAGAAAAATTGATCAAAAAAACTTTTAAAGGTACTTCAGAACTTCTTAATTATTCTTTTGATAATGCAGAGAGTTTAAGAAAAAAAGTTACTAGCAAGGGTGGAACAACAGAGGCTGCCATTAGAAGTCTTGAAAAGAATAATTTTAAAAGATTAATTAGTAATTCTGTAAATCAAGCTATTAAAATATCAAAAAAATTATAATTTATTTTATTTTTTCTAAATTTATAATTGTACATAAAATAAAAAATTTTTTTTTATGTTAAAAGATAAAATACAGATACAAGATTCGTTAATGACTATTCTTTTAAATAAAGAATATAAAAGAATACAAATGAATGAAATTCTTAAGAAATCAAAGCTAAGGTATAAAAAGCCTTTTCCTTATTATAAAAATAAGGAAGAAGTGCTTATTGATTTTTTTGAAAGAATAGATTTAGTTATGAAAAAAAAATTGATTAATATGAAAATGAGTAAAAATGTGAAAGACAACTTATTTGAGGCATTTATGATAAGAATAGATATTTTAAAACCTTTTAAAAAAAGCGTAAATAACGTTTATCTTTCTGTAAAACATCAACCAAATTTATTTCTTTGCTTGTATCAAAGTTTCTTTAAGACTGTTAAGTTAATTCTAAATTTATGTCATATAAAAACTGACCCTATAAAAGGTCATTTAAAATTTATGATTTTTGCCTTAATTTATTTTTCAACAATACAAGAATGGTTTAAAGACTTTTCTGAAGATAATGAAAAAACCATGTATATTTTAGATAAAAGATTAAGTATGTTTGAAGATTTTTTTATACAGGTAAACTAATTATAACTCTTAATCCGCCTAGTTTAGAATCTTCTAAGAGAACGTCACCTCCGTGTGAAAGAACTATATCCAATGCTATTGTCATTCCCAGACCCACACCGCCTTTATTACGATTTCTTGAGTCGTCTAATTGATAAAATGGTTGAAAAACCTTATTTCTTTCTATCTTTGGTATTCCTGGACCATCATCATCTATAATAATTTTTAAATTATTTTCTTTTTCTTCAAAATTAATATCAATATTATTTCCAAATTTAACACTATTAGATAAAATATTATTTATACATCTTTTAAAAGAATTTTCTCTAATTGAGATTATTACATTATTTTTTTCTTCAAAAATAATATTTTTTCTTTTGTACCGACTTATTATTTTTTTTAATAATTTTGTTATATTAACATTTTTTCTTTTTTCTTTTTTTTCTACTTTTGCATAATCTAAATATTCTTTAACAATTCCTTCCATTTCATTTAAATCTTTTTGAAATTCTTTTCTTTTATTTAAAGGAATTTTCTCTATTTCAAACCTCATTCTAGTCAAAATTGTTCTTATATCATGGGAAATTGAAGAAAACATTTTGTTTCTTTGTAATATTGAATTTTCTATTCTTTCTTTCATTATTTGAAAAGCTATAGCCGCTCTTCTTATTTCTTTTGCACCAGATGGTTTAAAGTTTTTAACATCCTTTCCTTTCCCAAATCTATCAACTACTATGGCAAGTCTTCTAATAGGTTTAATTTGATTACGAAGAAACATTAATGCTACAATAAACAAAATGCATGATGCGCCAACCATCCACAAAATAAAAATATAAGTTGTAGAACTATAAATTCTTTTTTTATTAGTTTTAAATTCTAAAACTCCATTATCAACCTGAACAAAAATTTTTATAAGTTTTTTTTCATTATGAATTTCAACTTTAAAGAATTTTTTTAAAGGCAACAAAGCATCCGTTAAATGCTTCTCTAAAACTGATGGTTCATTTGGATAATTAAAAATATCTATTTTTTTATCTAGTTTAA
>CAZEYC010000080.1:0-4438 GCA_964516965.1 uncultured Alphaproteobacteria bacterium
CCTATATGGATAATGAGACAAGCAGGAAGATATTTAAAAGAATTTCAAAAAGTTAAAAAAAGATCTGGTGGTTTTATAAAAATGATTTATAGCCCAAAAATTATTTCAGAAATTACGTTACAACCTATTAAAAAATTTGGATTTGATTCAGCGATAATTTTTTCAGATATTTTAGTTATTCCCGATTCATTAGGTCAAAAACTAACATATAAAGACAACGAAGGACCAAAATTAGAAGCAATGGAAGTAAAAGAAATGATTCTTAATTTAAAAGTGGAAAAAAATAAGAAAAAGTTGAGAAAAATATATAAAGGCATAAAAAAAACTAAAAAAAAAATTAATAAAAAAAAAACAAGTCTTATAGGATTTGTTGGCGCTCCTCTTACAATATCTTTTTTTATGTTAGATCAATTGAAAAGAAAAAAATATAAAGAAATTCTTTTAAAAATGAAAAATGAAAAAGGAAATTTTAATAAATTAATAAAAATACTTGAGGAGGCAATTACTAAACACGCATTAAATCAAATTAAAGCTGGAGTGCAAATTATTCAAGTTTTTGATACCTGGGCCAGCGTTGCAAATAAAAGAGAGCTGCAAGAATATTCAATAGAACCGATAAGAAGAATATGTAATAATATTAAAAAAAAATTCCCAAAAACACCAATAATTGTTTTCCCAAGAAAAGTAAAGGGCAACTATACAAAATATATAATGCCCTCAGTTGATTGTATTGGCGTGTCCGAAGACATAACACAAAAAGAAATTAGCGAAATACAAAAAAAAAAAATTATACAAGGAAACCTTAATCCTCAAACATTAGTTAGAGGTGGTCGCCGGCTAGAAATTGAAGTAAAGAACGTGTTTAAAAAGTTTTCAAAAGGTCTGTTTATTTTTAATTTATCTCATGGAATCCTACCCAAAACTCCTGTAGAAAACGTAAAGAAATTAATTAAGTTAGTAAGAAGTTATAAAAAATAATATGAAATATATAGGAGAAAAAAACTATAAACATGGGGCCAAAGAAAAACTTGGTGTTTTAATTACTAATTTGGGGACCCCTGACAAACCAAACAAAAAATTTCTAAAATTATATTTAAAAGAATTTTTATCAGATCCAAGAGTCATAGAAATTCCAAAATTTTTTTGGCAGTTAATTCTTCGAGGTATAATTTTAAATATTAGACCAAAAAAAGTTGCAAAATTATATAAATCAATTTGGACGAAAGAAGGAGCGCCATTATTAACTACTTTGCGAAAACAAAAAATGAATATAAAAAAAAATCTAAAAAAAAAAACAAACCTAGAAATTGAAATAGCTATGAGATACGGGAATCCAAGTATTGAATGCGGTCTAAATATATTAAGAAATAAAAAATGTAGAAGAATATTAATTTTCCCCTTATACCCTCAATACTGTGCTGCAACAACAGGAAGCACGTTTGATGCAACAACTAATGTTTTAAAAAAATGGAGATGGATTCCTGAATTAAGATTTATTAATGGATATTCTGATCACCCAATATATATTAAAGCCATTTCTGAAAGTATAAAAAAAAATTGGAAAAAAAATGGAAAATCACAAAAAATAATTTTTAGTTATCATGGTGTTCCTAAAAAATATTTGTTAAAAGGAGACCCATATTATTGTTATTGTCAAAAAACAACAAGATTAGTTGCAGAAAAAATGAAATTAAAAAAAAGTGATTATATAACAACTTTCCAATCTAGATTTGGACCAGAAGAATGGCTAACCCCGTATACTGATAAAACACTAGAAAAGTTACCAAAAAAAGGAATAAAAAAAATACATATTTTATCACCAGGGTTTAGTTCTGATTGTTTGGAAACAATAGAAGAATTAAATCAAGAAAACAGAAAAATTTTTTTATCTGCTGGCGGTCAAAAGTATCACTATGTTCCTTGTTTAAATAATGACTATTTGCATATTAAACTTTTGATAAATTTAATTTTGAAACATACTGAAGGATGGTCTGAAAATAATAGTTAATATAAAAAATGGAAGCAATATATAATTTTTTTTCAAATAATTATCTTTGGTTTAAAGTTCTTCATGTTGTATCCATAATTTCTTGGATGGTTGGGTTATTATATTTACCCAGATTATTTGTCTATCATTCTACTGTAGAAAAAGGATCCGATAGTTCAGAAATGCTAAAAATTATGGAATACAGACTACAAAAATTTATAATGACCCCTGCGATGATAATAAGCATTGCCGTTGGGGTTGTTCTTTTAATTGTTAAAAATATCGATTGGACAACAAAATGGATATATATAAAATTAATTGCTGTTACAGGACTTATTTATGTTCACTACCTCCTAACAAAATATAGAAAATTATTTTCTATCGATAGAAACACGCATACAAAGAATTTTTATAAGATATTAAATGAAGCCCCAACAGTTTTATTAATCATAATTCTAATAATGGTGTATATAAAACCTTTTTAACTGTTGACATTAATTTAATAAGTTATTATATACAAAGAACAAGGTAATAAATCTTTATAAACAATCAAAAACTTTAAGCTTAAATACATTGGCAACAGAAAAAGTAAATTTACACGATCTTAAAATAAAACCACCGGAAGAACTTTTAGCTTATGCTGAAAAAGTAGGTGTTGAAAATGCCAGCGCCCTTAAAAAGCAAAATATGTTATTTGCAATTTTAAAATCTCTAGCTGATAAAAATATTATTATAGAGGGGGGAGGAGTATTAGAAACCTTACAAGATGGTTTTGGTTTTTTAAGATCTCGTGAATCAAATTATTTACCAGGGCCAGATGATATTTATATTAGCCCAAGTCAGGTAAGAAAGTTTAATTTAAGAACAGGCGATAGTGTTGAAGGTGAAATTAGAGCGCCTAAGGATGCAGAAAGATATTTTGCGCTTTTAAAGGTAAATGCAACAAACGAAATAGACCCAGAAAAAAAACGACATTTAATAAATTTTGATAATCTAACGCCACTTTACCCAGAAGAAAAAATAAAACTTGAAATTGAAGATTCAAAAACAAAAGATTTAACGCCTCGAGTAATTGATGTAGTATCCCCTATAGGAAAAGGACAAAGAGCAATGATTGTTTCTCCTCCAAAAGCTGGAAAAACAGTAATGCTTCAAAATGTTGCAAATTCTATAACAGCAAATCATCCAGAAGCAAAATTAATAGTTTTATTAATTGACGAAAGACCAGAAGAAGTTACAGATATGCAAAGAAACGTTCAAGGAGAAGTTGTTAGTTCAACGTTTGATGAACCAGCATCAAGACACGTTCAAGTAGCAGATATGGTTATAGCTAAAGCTAAAAGATTAGTAGAAAATAAAAAAGACGTTGTAATATTGTTAGATTCAATCACAAGATTAGGTAGAGCATATAACACGGTTATTCCAAGCTCAGGAAAAGTATTAACTGGAGGCGTTGACTCAAATGCACTTCAAAAACCTAAAAGATTTTTCGGAGCAGCTAGAAATATAGAAGGCGGCGGATCATTAACAATAATTGCCACTGCCTTGGTCGACACAGGATCAAGAATGGACGAAGTTATTTTTGAAGAATTTAAAGGAACAGGAAATTCAGAAATTTTACTTGATAGAAAATTGTTTGAAAAAAGAACCTTTCCAGCAATGGATATAGCTAAATCAGGAACAAGAAAAGAAGAATTATTAGTTGATGGGCCAACTTTACAAAAAATGCATATTTTAAGAAGAATTCTTTTACCGATGGGAACAAGCGATGCTATGGATTTTTTATTGGACAAATTGAAAGCAACAAAAAATAATGCAGAGTTTTATCAGTCAATGGGAGCAAACGGAAACGGAGCAGGACAAAAAAAACAATAAATGAATTCCCCTAATTTGATAGTCAATAGAAAACCAAATATAAAAAAAGTAAAATCTAATATAAAAACAGTTTCGTGTAGAGGAGGAGAAAGATCTTCAGGACACCCAGCAGTTTATTATAGTTTTGGAGAAAAAAAAAGAATACAGTGTCAATATTGTGGGACTATTTTTTTGAAAACTAAGTAGAAAAAAAAAAAGTTTTTGTTAAGTTAAAAAATATAAATGTTCAAAGTTAAATAATAAAATTGAAATTAAAACACCATAATAGATATCCATATTCATCAATAATTAGCAGAAAGAAATTTTCGTGGCCAAAAAAGAAAAAATTAGCATTTTATATTGCAATGAATATTGAAAGATTTTCTTTTGGAGAAGGAAAAATTCACACTCCATCTTATACTACTCCACAACCAGATGTGAGAAATTATGGTTGGACGGCCTATGGATTAAGAGTGGGCATTTGGAGATTTTTTGATTTAATTGATAAACTTAAACTACCAGCATGTCATTTAGTAAACTCTTCAATTTATGATCATGGTTTAGAAATAATAAAAAAAATTAGAAAAAGAAAAGACG
>CAZEYC010000081.1:0-4427 GCA_964516965.1 uncultured Alphaproteobacteria bacterium
TAAAAAATATACCAGCAGAGTCATACTTTAAGATCGAAGATATTGATCCGTTTGAGGATGGACTGGGTGATGGCACAAATATCAGCTATTATGCAGAAGAAATCCACTGGGGAAATGGGGATGTAGAAAAAGGAAGCTGGAGTTTAGGTGTAAAAACAAGTAGAAAAAAAACATTTTTTAACGAAGGTGATGAATTAAACCTCACGGAAGTTTTGCTGAAAAAGAAAAAGATTGGCGAAGAAGCAGGCTATGTCAAATAAGAACAGAATTTAGGAAGATATACCCACATTGGTTGATTATTTTGTGTAATATTTCTAACTTATAATAAAAATTATTAGAATATTTGAAAAAACTTACCATTTCCGAAAAACTAATATTTGTTCTATCAATCTATGTGATTGGGGAATTGTATATCAGTACAATCTATCAATTTTCATCATCAACAAGAATTCTTCTGGATAGAATTGATTTTGTGATTTGTCTAATATTTTTAACAGATTTCTTTTACTTTTTATATAAGTCTGAAAATAAATCAAAGTTTTTAAAAGTACATTGGATTGATTTTGTTGCATCTATCCCTTATGTGGGTGTTTTAAGAATTGGTAGGTTTGTAAGAATAATTAGAGTTTTCAGATTAGTCCGTTCAGGACATATCTTCTATAAATATTTTAGAAGGAATAAAACACTATCAATATTACAGATAGCTATAACCCTTAGTTTATTCACAATAGTAATTTCATCCATTAGTGTCTTTATTATTGAAAATCCAGTAAACCCTTTGTTTGCTTCATTGACTGATAGTTTTTGGTGGAGTGTAATTACTCTTACAACAGTTGGATATGGTGATATAGTACCAATTACTCCTGAGGGAAAAGTTTTTTCAGTATTATTAATTGGAATGGGTATAGGTCTTATAGGAACATTTACAGGGTATATTACAGATTTTTTTATACAGGATGAAGAAATAAATGAGAGATTAATAAGAATTGAAGATAAGTTGGATAGATTGATAAAAGAAAATGATTAGGTGTATGAAATGTATCAGTCTAAAATAAAGGAAAATCAAAATGTCTCAAAACATGGCTAAAAATACTTTGATAGAGAAAGCAGCGCAGGAATATGAAGATATTCTTGAAAATAAAGGTTCTGGGGTAAGAATCATAGCAGCCTTTACTGCAATAGGCAAATGGCTGAGATTAGAAAAAGAATTAGATGATATTATTACCTGGCGTAAAGCCAGAACACTGGCAGGGTCTCTCGTTCTACGTTCAGATACCTACGATGTTGACCCCGAGGTAGCTTCAGAGGCAAACAGGGTTGGCATAGGCCTTGCTAAAGCCTATTTTGATGCTAAACAGGAGTATTATTTCAGAGGGTTCATTAAAAATCTGGGGATAACTGGAATGGCTGATACGCTTACATCTGAGGAAACAGGTGATCTTATTGTTTGTCTATTAATACTGCACGTAGTTGTTGAAGATAATGAGAGTCATAATATAACTAAAAAGTATATAAAGGATATTAAAGATATTTGTATAGCCCAACTAGATGGAGATAAAATCTATAAAACGTCTTTAGATATTGCCTCTAAAATATACAGTGATGCTCAAGAAGAACTTGATAAGATGTTTAAATCAGAGAGTCCAGTGTAAGTTATTTATTAAACTTAACAGAATAGATTAAATGATGGCTGAAAAAATGAAAAATACAATATTTCTACAAGGTCATGGTGGCGAGGTGATTATTGGAAAGCTAGATTCCAGAATAATACAGAAATGGAAAGAAAAAAACGAGGTGGAATTATTATGGGAGGCAATGAATAATAACGATGTTTGTCATCAAGGCGGCATCTACATAAATAAATTACTATCTATCATTTTATCAAAAGAAGGTAAAAAGGATGAGTATTTAGAAGAGGATGTGTGCTATGATTACGATCAAAGTACACTAATGGGAAATCTTGATAAAGGATATTATTCGTTATATATATCAGAAGGGAAGGTTTCCTTGCTTTCAGATCTTAAGTTAGGAGGGGATGCAATTTCTATTGATGATATTGATCTGATTGCGCATCGTGTTGCTGAAATAGATGAAGTAGAACTAAATACTCAAGAGGAATATCTAATTTGTAATCAGTTGATGGTTAAGGAAAAAGTATACGATCTAGAGTTTGATGATAGTGGCTTGGATAGTAAGCTTTTTATTTTCAGATCAAATGGTGAATGGGAGTATCAAATAGTTTATCAAGATGGTGAGTGGCTACAATAAAGTTTTGGGTGGTATTAAGGTATCTTCAGCTAAATTCAAAATTAGAGGAGGTATGTATGCCTGGGAAGATATTAGAAGAGGATAAATATAATGGTAAAATATGGTGATATAATTGAAGATTTGACAGATTATGAACTAAAAGCAGCAGAAGTTCTTGCTAAAGGTGCAGGGACCGCCTGTTCAAATGATGGGTATGTATATCCCTGGCATGGTTTATTAAATTTTTTATATAATATATTTGAACTAAATGAAGGAACAATATCTCAGGATGATTTTAAAGTAAGGCCCGGTTATGCTTATGACAAATTTTATTTTAATTGGGTGGATGGCTCATATGATATGAGTTTACAGGGATTAATACATCATATAATGTATGAAGAAAAATTATATGATTTATTTTTAAATAAGAGACAAATGAAGTCAGTAAAGCATGTTGTTGAAAATCATCCTGAAAGTATATATAGACCTGAATATGAGCCTAAACTTGCAAAACATGAAGAGGAAAATGAATTTGCCAATTATACATTAGACCTAATATATAATATAGCATGTAAATGTATAGGGCAAATACTTTTAGATGTGGGATGTGATGTCAGAATATTTACTAAAGCAGGTTACAAAATACGTAAAAGATCTGAATATTTAATATATAATTGTGTACAACTAACTATTTCAGGAGAAAGTTTTATAGAAAACAAAATAAAGGTAAATAAATTAGATGAGGAAAGTTTAAGATTTGTTTATGCAGTTAAACAGTTACTGGATTCTTAAAATTAATGCATAAAAAAGAACTTATAGATAAAGTAAGAAACCTGGGCCGTGATGATAATAAGGCTCGTTCTACTAAATCAAAGACTTAGAGGAAGTACGTATGCCTAGAAAGATATTAGAAGAGGATAAGATATATTATATAAACTCCATTAGAGTTACTGAACAAGAAATCGCTGAGGATAATCAGATTTTTATTAAAGGTGAAACCTGGCAATGGGGTTTGATTGAAGCTGGTGATATCCATATTCATTCAAGTATTCATGTTTTTAATATACCAGGAAATTTTGGAACCATGACCCCCAAACCTGCATCTAATGATCGAGTAGACTTTGAATTGTCTGAAATCAAGACCGCAAACCCAGATACGGATTTCAATATTAATATTTCCAAAAATGATCTTGATGTTACAACCCTGAAATGTACTTTTGAAGAAATAATTGGTAGTAATTTTATGATCGTAGATCATTTTCTATTTTCACAGAAATATGGTGATAATATAGATGGGATATTAGGTGCAAAAAATCCGTGGAGTGGTGAATTAGCTGATATAAATATGAAATTATGGCAGGGATTGGAATGGGATGGTTGCAGCAGGGAAGAGTTAAAAACACGACCGAAGGAATTTAAATATTTTGGAGATTCACCAATAGCACATAGGCCCGCCTATAAACATTTAAACTTTATGGAAAGGAAAATATTGAGGGGTGAACTTGACGGTCAAAAGATCTTTCGCTGGTATGGAAGAACTGAAGGCTGGGTTGGCGGTATTAAATATAAATTTGGGAAAAAAATTGTCTTCTACCAATATATCAACCCAAAATCATCACATTGGTCGTCATTCAATGATTATGAAATATCTATCATTCAATGATTATGAAATATCTATATTGTTAGAATATATAGATATTAAATTTAATAATTAAATATTGTAAATTATATCTTATTTAAGATATATATTGTTAAAAAAGGAGGATGTCCATGAGTTTATCAAGCACACAACAAAAAGCAATTGATCAATCAGAAAACATTTGGGAAGTAAATGAAATAGCTGAAGGATTATGTAAAGCAAAGGATCTGGATAATGCCAGACTTGTATATCTAGAAGCAATTAAAAAAGCAATAGACACAAGTGACTATGTAAATATTGCAGATTCTGTAGTAGATGAAGACAATTTGAATGATCACGATTTTGGTCGCGAAATATATCAGCTTGGTTTGGATTCTGCTGTGGAATCAAGTAATTATAGAGAAGTAGCTGATTCTGTTGTAAATGAGTATAAACTCAATGATAAGGATTGGGGCAGGGAAATTTACAAGAAGGGTCTTGAATCAGCATGTTCATTTGACAATTTAAAAAACTTTGCTGATAGTATAGCCAGTAATTTGGA
>CAZEYC010000082.1:0-4424 GCA_964516965.1 uncultured Alphaproteobacteria bacterium
TAGGTAAAATTGCATTAGGTTTTTCTTTTTTTATAATTTTTTCTATAATTTCTGTTGTTATTGGCTCAATATAAGTAGCATCAGCAATATCAGGATCTGTCATTATAGTTGCAGGATTTGAATTAAGTAAAATTACTTTATAACCCTCTTCTTTAAGAGCTTTACAAGCTTGTGTTCCTGAGTAATCAAATTCGCAAGCTTGTCCAATTATAATTGGGCCTGCTCCTATTATAAAAATTGATTTTAAATCTTTTCTTTTAGGCATTTGTTTTTTACTAAATTATAAAATTTTTTAAATAATCTTAGATGATCATGCGGTCCAGGAGATGCCTCAGGGTGATATTGAACAGAAAAAACTGGTTTATTTATTAATTCCAAACCTTCAATTGAACCATCAAAAAGAGATTTATAAGTAATTTTAATATTATTTGGCAGTGAACTCTTCAAAACTTCAAATCCATGATTTTGCACTGTAATTATAACTTTGCCTGTTTTAATTTCTAAAACTGGATGATTTGCACCTCTATGACCATGATGCATTTTCTTTGTTTTTGCCCCTAAAGCTAAAGCAAGCATTTGATGACCCAAACAAATTCCAAAAGTAGGAATATTATTTTTTATTATTTCTTTAATAGTAGGAATGGAAAATTTTCCTGTAGCAGCAGGGTCTCCTGGACCATTACTTAAAAAAACTCCATCTGGCTTTTTTTTAAGTATATCTTTTGCTTTTGTTTGAGCTGGAACAACAGTTATTTTAAAACCTAAAGAAGCTAAGTTTCTTAAAATATTGTCTTTCGCCCCATAATCAATGGCTACAATGTGATATTTTTTTTTTATATTTTTTCCATAGCCTTTATCTGCTGACCAAGTTGTTTCATTCCAGTATATATTATTTTTTCTTGTAACATTTTTAGTTAAATCACAATTTTTTATTTCATTCCAAGTCGCACTTTTTTTTATAAGGTCTTTAATATTAAACTTTCCATTCTTTTTATATGAAATCACAGCATTTAAAGAACCTTTTTCTCTTAAAGTATGAGTTATATGCCTAGTATCAATTCCACAGATCCCAACTAATTTATTCTTCTTTAGCCAATTATTAAAACTTTGAGTACACCTAAAATTAGAAGGTTCTGTAATTTCTTCTCTTATAACTAAACCTTTTGCAGCTGGTTTATTTGATTCTTTATCATTATTGTTTGTTCCTATATTGCCAATATGAGGAAATGTAAATGTAATTATTTGATTATCATAAGATGGATCAGTTAATATCTCTTGATATCCTGATATAGAAGTATTAAAGCAAAGTTCTCCAACAATTTCTCCTTCTAAGCCTATTCCTTTTCCGAAAAAAAAAGTATTATTTGCTAAAGCTAATACTGCTGTAGGATTTGATGACGCAAATAATAATTTAGGTGGCGTTATAACCTCCTTAATTTACACTTTAAACCAATCTATTTATAATATAAAAATATTCAAACGTTTTTTTTAAAAAAAACTAATTTTTAGATATAGGCAATTTATATGCCAAGTTGTTATTTCTTTTTAAGAAAAAAATTAATTATATCATAGGTTTATAATTTTTATTAATCTTGATTAAAATTTAAAAATAGTTTTAAATCTTATATTCAATTCTTAAAATATGTTAAAAAAACAATTAACTGAATCTTTAAAACAGGCAATAATTAATAAAGATAAGGACTCGGTAAGAACCTTAAGATTAATATTAGCAGTTTTAAAGGACAAAGAAATTTCTGAAAGATCTAATGGTAAATCAGAAGAAATATCTGATGATGAAGTGCTTTCTTTGCTAAGAAAAATGATCAAGCAGAGAAAAGAAAGCGTAGAATTATATAAAAAGGGAAAAAGAGATGATTTGGCAAATAATGAAAATAAAGAAATAAAAATAATAGAGAAATATCTACCTATTCAGTTAAGCGATAAAGAAACTAAGCATGTTTGCAAAGAAACAATATTACAATTGTCAGTTAATAACTTACAAGATATGGGTAGGGTTATGAATGAATTAAAAAATAAATTTAATGTTAAAATCGATATGATGAGAGCAAGCGTTTATGTTAAAGAAATTTTAAATAAAAACACAGAATAATTATGAAATTTGGCAATCAGTTAATTGAAGAAATTAAATTAAGATTAAAAGTTTCTGACATTATTGGCAAAAAAGTGAAACTTAAACCTCGTGGTAAAGAATATGTAGGGTTATCTCCTTTTTCAAATGAAAAAACTCCATCTTTTACAGTATCAGATGAAAAAGGTTTTTATCATTGTTTTAGTTCAGGAGAGCATGGAAGTATTTTTGACTTTGTTATGAAAACTGAAAATATAGATTTTAAAGATGCTGTAAAAAAATTAGCAAGCATTGCTGGGATAAATGTTGAAGATCAATATTATAAAAAAGAAAATCCTTCATTTAATCGTAAAATAAAAGTTATAAAAGATTTGTTAAATTTAACTTCAATTTGGTTTCAGGAAAATTTACAAAGAGAATTAAAAAGTAACTCATTATTAAGAGATATTTTTGTTAAAAGAGGATTTGATAAAAAAGTAATTAATGATTTTCAATTAGGTTATGCTCCAGAGAATTTTAACGCGACTTATGATTACTTAAAATCTAAGAATTTTACAGCTCAAGATATTTTAGATTCTGGTTTATTAATTATTTCTGAGAAAAATAAAAAAAGATATGACAGATTTAAAAATCGAATTATTTTTCCAATATTTGACTATTATAATAACGTCGTAGGTTTTGGTGGTAAATCTATAAAAAAAAATCAGTTACCAAAATATATGAATTCCCCATCAACAATATTATATAAAAAAGGAGATTTACTTTTTGGTTGGATTCAGGCAAAAGATGAGATAATAAAACAAAGAAAAATGTTTCTTGTAGAAGGATATACAGACGTAATTTCAATGCATAAAATAGGATATAAAAACACAGTTGCACCTTTAGGAACAGCTTTAACTTCAAATCAAATTATAAAATCTTGGCAAATGTGTAATGAACCAATAGTATGTTTAGATGGTGATACAGCTGGAATCAAAGCTGCAAAAAGAATTGCAGAAATGATATTACCTTATTTAAAACCGGGTTGTTCTGTTAGTTTTGTTCAATTACCAGTTGATGAGGATCCAGATAGTTTAATTAGATCAAATAAATTAAAAGAATTAAATTCTTCAATTAATAACAAAGTTAGCTTGGTAGATTTTCTTTGGAAAGATTTAATTTATGGAAAGGAATTTAATACCCCTGAAAAAAAGGCAGAATTAGAAATAAAATCAATTAATTTAGTTAATGCTATTAAAGATCAGAAAGTAAGAAAGAATTATAATAATTTTTTTAAGGAGAAATTTTTTGAACATTTTAGATTTAAATTTAAACAATACAATTATATAAAAAAAGAGAATTTAGAAGAAAAAAAAACTATAAATGCCGATAAAATAATCGAAATTGTTTTATTAGGTTCTATAATTATTCATCCTAAATTGTTGAATTCTGTCCATCAAAAGTTTTTTTCAATAAATTTTAGCTCATATAATTTTAATGAAATTAAAAATATAATATTGAATTTATTTAATTCTAAAAAATTAATTGAAAATAGAGACTTAGACACCAAATTGATATCGTTGGGATATCATGAAACTATATCTAAATTAATTGATAAATCAATATATGTGCATGCTCCTTTTTTAAAAAGCAAAACACATAAATATGATGATATTTTAACTGGGTGGAATGAATATTGGATGTTATATATTAAAAAAAAAGGTAATTTAAAAATACAAAAAGAAGCGGAGGATTTATTGCAAAATCTAAATATTGATAATTTTAAAAAGTTTAAAGATTTAAAATTAACATTAAAAAAAAAAATAGTTTGAAAATATTTTTTTTTGAATAGATTACTATTAAACTAAAATAAAAAAATTTATGAAAAAGGAAACAAATAAAAAAGAAAAAAATAAGCCAATTAAAGAAAAAAGACTTACAGTTATAGATCTTATTAAGAAAGAAAAACTTATTCCAGAATTTAAAGATCTTATTATAGAGTCAAAGAAAATCAGCAAAGTATCTTTTACAAAAGTAAAAAAATTCTTCAAAATTGAAGATTTAAATTCTAGTAAATTTGAAATAATTTTAAGTTTTTTAAACAATCAAGGAATTTCTTTAAAAAGAAGAATGAGAGGACCTAATACTGGTCTGTCAAACAGTGCAAAAAGACAAAAGAATTTAATAAAGAAATCAAAAACATTAATTAAAACTAGTGATCCAGTAAGAATGTATTTAAAAGAAATGGGTTCTGTTGAATTATTAACAAGAGAAGGCGAAGTTAAATTATCAAAAAAAATGGAAGAAGGGAAAAAGAAAATAATTTTATCTATTTTTGAATTTCCTATAATTTATA
>CAZEYC010000083.1:0-4415 GCA_964516965.1 uncultured Alphaproteobacteria bacterium
TATTTGGTGGAAGATGCAGGTCTTATAAAGATAAAGATTTTAAATGTCACTTAGATAACGGAAATCATTTAATTATTAAAGCATATAAAAATACTTTTAAATATCTTAAAGAAATTAATGCAACAAAAGATTTAAAATCAAATGAAAAAACCTTTTATCCATTTGTTGATATAAAAAATCTAGAAAATTGGTTAGTCAAACCATATTCTTGTTTTTTTCCATGGTGGATATTATTTTCTTCTTGTAGACCTTCGGGTGTATCAATATTTGATTTTATAAAAAGCTTTAAATTTGCTTTTGCAAAAAATTATCAAACAGTTTTTGAATTAATTAATGAAAATAGTTTGATATATAAAAGATTTTGGAAACCTTTTACAATAGCTGTCTTAAACACACATCCTAAAGAGGCCTCAGCAAAATTATTGTGGAATGTAATTTCAAAAACATCATTTTTTACTAACAATCCTTTAAAACCTTTCGTTGCAAAAGAATCTTTAGATGAAAGTTTAATAAAACCATCGATAAAAAAAATTAAAGAACAAGGTGGTATTATAAAAACTAATTTTAGATTAACTAAAATAAATTTAGAAAATAATTATGCCAAAAAAATAATTTCTCAAAATCAAACAGTTGCAATTAAAAATGGTGATATAATTGTTTTAGCAATCCCTCCTAACGTATTAAATAAAATTTTACCCAATATTAACACTCCAACTAAAACCAATTGTATTATTAATATTCATTTTAAATTAAATAAAATTCTAATTAAAAAAATTATTTTCCCAAAAAACTCTTTTTTTATAGGTGTTGTTAATGGTTTAATAGACTGGATTTTTAAAAAAAATAATGTCTTATCAATAACAATTAGTGCGGCTAATGATTTAGATATTTACGACAATGAAAAAATTTCCAAATTAATTTGGGAAGAAATAGAATTAATTTTTAATTTACAAAAAAATAACATGCCTAAATATAAAGTTATTAGAGAAAAAATGGCAACATTTGTTCAAAGCCCTAAAGAAATTTTTAAAAAACCAAAAATGATTACTAATTATTCTAATATTTTTCTAGCAGGAGATTGGATTGATAATGGTCTACCAGCTACTATAGAGGGTGCTGTTACATCAGGTTATAAAGCTGCAAATCATATAAATAAAATATAAATGGAAATAAAAAAAATTTTAAAGATTTCTAAACAAACACTAGTGAAAGATCAAAAAAAAGACGGACATTGGGTATATGAACTAGAGGCAGATACAACAATTGCTTCTGAATACATATTAATGAACCATTTTTTAGGATTAACAGAAAAAAATTTAGAAAAAAAAATTTCAATTTATTTAAAAAAAAAACAAAACCCTGATGGGGGATGGCCTCTTTTTTGGAAAGGTAAAACAAATATAAGCACTAGTGTGAAAGCATATTTTGCTTTGAAATTAATAGGTGAAAAAATAAATACACCTCATATGGAAAAAGCAAAAAGGAAAATTCTTAGCCTGGGAGGAGTTAAAAATTGTAATGTTTTTACTAAAATTAGTTTGGCAATGTTTGAAGTAATTTCATGGAAAAAAATTCCTACTATGCCAATAGAAATCATGTCTTTGCCTAAATGGTTTCCTTTTCATATCGATAAAATTTCTTATTGGTCTAGAACAGTTGTTGTTCCTTTGTTAATAATTTTAAATAAAAAACCAAAAGCTAAGAATATAAACAATATAAAAATTGATGAATTATTTACCAAAAATAAAATATCTAAAACTAATTATGGCAAAGACTCTTTTTTTTATTTCTACTTTTTTTCTTTTATTGATAAAATTCTAAAAATTTTCGAACCTGTATTCCCAAAAAAATTAAAACAAAAAAGTTTGGAAAAGGCTAAAGACTTTATTTTGAAAAGACTTAATGGGATTAATGGTCTAGGCGCAATATTTCCAGCAATGACAAATTGCACAATGGCACTTCATATTTTAAATTTAAAAAAAGAATATAATATTTCAAAAAAGTCAGTTAAAAATCTGATTACAAATAAAAAAAATTATAGTTATTGCCAACCTTGTTTTTCTCCTATATGGGATACAGGTTTAAACGGACTATCTCTATTAGAAAATGGACTAACATTAAATGACGAAGTTATTAAAAGAGCGTGCAATTGGCTTGAGAAAAAACAAATCTCGAATGTAAATGGTGATTGGTCTGTAAATAACAAAGAGCTTGCGCCTGGTGGATGGGCATTTCAATATGAAAATGATTTTTATCCAGATGTTGATGATACAGCAGTAGTGGCAATGTTTCTAGATCGAGCTGGTTACCAAAATAAAGAGGTTGTGAGAAAGGCTTGTGATTGGATAATTGGAATGCAATCTAAAAATGGTGGTTGGGGATCATTTGATAAAGACAATACTTATCATTATTTAAATAACATTCCATTTGCTGATCACGGAGCTTTGCTAGATCCACCTACAGCAGATGTTTCGGCACGTTGTGTATCAATGTTGAGTCAAATTAATAAAGAAAAATATAGAAATATAATTGAAAATGGCGTTGAGTTTTTAAGAAAAGAACAGGAAGATAATGGCTCATGGTTTGGCAGATGGGGAGCTAATTATATTTATGGCACGTGGTCTGTTTTGCATGCATTAAAGGCTTCAGGAGAAAATATGGATAAAAATTATATAAAGAAAGCAATTTTTTGGTTAAAAAGTAAACAAAATAAAGATGGTGGATGGGGAGAAGATTGCGCTACTTATTGGGAAGAAAATAAAGATATGAAATCTATAAAAAGTATGCCAAGTCAAACAGCATGGGCAATTTTAAGTTTACTTACAACTGAAGATATTAAAGATATATCTATAAAAAAAGGTATTGAATTTTTAACTAAAACTTTTAATAAAAAAAAATTATGGGTCGATGATCATTTTAATGCTGTGGGATTTCCAAAAGTTTTTTATATCACATATCATGGATATGCAAAATATTTCACAAATTGGGCATTATCAAGATATCAAAATTTAAAAGAGGGAAAGAAATCTAATAAAATACTAGGATTATAAATTAATAATATGCAAATCAAATGTAGCTGTGGAAAAATATTTAATTGTGAGCCAAAAGGTCACTGTTGGTGTAAACAACTTGATGATAAAATAAAAAAATCAGATATAAACAATAAAAATCCTAAATGTCTTTGTGAAAATTGTTTAAATGCAAAAATAAATAGAATTAATTAGTCATTCATAATATTGATATTGATTATATCAATAATAAATTTGAGTTATCATCTTATTTAACCTAAAAATCTATTCAATATTTATTAATTATTTCATTTAAGGATTATAATATGAAAAAAATCGCATATGTTTTACTAGCTTTAACTGCTCTTTTTGTTAATACAACTGTATTTGCTGCAGAAGCTAGAGTCCCATCTACATCTTTTAGCAAAGCTTTACAAATTGCTAAAAATAGAGATGACTATGTTGTATTAAAAAGTGCTAAATTTGACGTTAAAGAAAAAACTTATAACATTAGTTATGTTACAAAGAACGGTAACGTTGAAACACTTAAAATTAGCAAAATAAGCGGCAAAGAAGTTAAATAATTTTTTTTTGAAAATGGTCTCTACGGAGACCATACTTCTCTCGTTTTATTTTACAACTAATTCTTCTTGGCTTTCTTGTTCCTCAATTATTTTCGTTGAATCTTTTACTAATTTTTCGAAGACATATTCTGCTGGTCTTTGATTATTTAATGGTATATCAGGTACCATTTCGCCCTCAGTTTTTGGACCAAGCAAAGCAACCTTTAAAGTTTTTAGAGGATTTCTAATAGAATCTTCAGCAGCTGTTGGTTCATAACCACAATGAACCATACAATCTGCACATTTTTCATAATTACCAGTTCCATATTTATCCCACTCAGTTGTTTCCATTAATTCTTTAAAAGTTTTTACATATCCTTCACCAAGTAAATAACAAGGTTTTTGCCATCCAAAAATATTTCTAGTTGGATTACCCCATGGAGTGCATTTGTAATTTTGATTTCCTGCAAGAAAATCTAAAAACAATGAAGATTGACTAAAAACCCATTTTTTACCTTTGCCTAATTTAAAAATATCACGAAAGAAATCTTTTGTTTTTTTTCTTTTTAAAAAATTTTTTTGATCTACTGCTCTTTCATATGCATAACCAGGAGATACAGTAATTCCATCTACGCCTAAATCTGTAACAAAATCAAAAAATTCTGCTGTTCTTTTTGGAGTCATTTGATGAAACAAAGTGCAATTGACATTACATCGAAAACCTTTTTGTTTTACTACTTTTATAGCCTGAATAACTTTTGTATAAACTCCTCCACGACAAACTGAATGATCGTGTTCTTTTTTTAATCCATCTAAATGAATAGAAAAAGTTAGATATGGGGAT
>CAZEYC010000084.1:0-4349 GCA_964516965.1 uncultured Alphaproteobacteria bacterium
AAAGATTTAAAATATGAAGATAAATTTAAATTTGTATATTTAGTTATGGAAGTAGATAAGACTCCACCAAAAGAAATTTTAGAAAAAATATCTAATGATTGTAAAACAAAAGCTGAAAATATTATTTTAATATTAACACCAACACAAAGTATATCAGGCGTTATACAAGTTGTATCTAGAGTAAGTGAGGTAGGTTTACATAAATTACACACATTAAAGTTTCCTCTTGAGAATGTTAAAGAAGTTTCTGGGTCTGCTCCTATACCTCCAGTATCAAGTGATTTTATTACATCAATGGGCAGAACAAACGATGCAATACTCTATGGAGGAAATGTAGAGCTAAAAGTTATGGGGACAGATAAAGAAATATCTAATTTAGCAAAGAATCTTCCTAGCACTTCTTCTAAAGATTATGGAAAACCATTTGCAGAAATCTTCAATAATTATAAAAGAGACTTTTATGCGATTGATCCAAATCTATTTAGTCCCGGTAAGGTAACTGTTACATCTTTGGAAACAGGTAAAATTTTTACTGAAGGAAAATTAAATAGTAATCTTTTAGATAAATCTTTTGGATATGAAAAAGAATAAAAATGTAATTATTTTTTCAGACACACATGATTGGCATAGTAATCAACTAAAAAAAGAATTAAAAAAATTAAGTTGTAAGATCTCATGTCTTTCGCTTGATGATTGTTTTATAAGCACTAATAATAAAAATAATATTTTTATTCCTGGATTCACAAATAATTTACCTGACGGATGCTTTGTTAGAACTATTGGCAAAGGCACTTTTCAGCAAATAACAAGAAGATTAACAATACTTCATGCATTAAAAAAATTAAAAGTAATTATTTTTAATGATGTAAATTGTATTGAGAAAACAACTGATAAATCTATGACAACTTTTTTATTAAGTCATGGAAAAATTGACACACCTAATACATGGGTTCCTGAAAAATTAAAATCTGCTAGAAATGTTTTAAAAAAATTAAGAAAAAAAAAATATTATGGTATTTGGAAACCATTATTTGGTTCGCAAGGAAAAGGAATAAAAATTATCAAAAATAAAAAAATAAATAAAAATAGTGAGAGAGTGTATTACATACAAAAATATGAAGACATAAAAATAAAATCAAAAAAAGAATGGCAAGACTTTCGAATTTTGGTTTGCAATAATCAAATTATTGCATCAATGATTAGAAAAAATAAAAAAAAAATAACAAATATAGGACAAGGTGGTAAACCTTTTAATTTTCAAGCTAATAAAAAAATAAAAAAAATATCATTAATTGCTTCTAAACTTGTAAATGCTGATTATGCAGGCATAGACCTTATCAAAGACAAACATGGAGACTTTAAAATTGTTGAAATAAATAGCATTCCAGCGTGGAAAGGATTACAAAAAATATCAAAAAAAAATATTGCAGCTATTTTAGCAAAAGCATTTACCGATAAAATTAACAAAAAAAATATATGAAAAAATCTCAAATTAGTTTTTTTTTAAAAAAACAAATAAAGCTTTGCTGTTATAAAGAAATGGATTCTATAAAACCAGGAAATGTTCACAAATATTCAGAAGGTCATAATATGACAACTAAAGATTTTTATAAATCAGCAGATATAATTTCTAAATGTTTAACAAAAAATAATTCCCATTTTTGCAAAAAAATATTTGAAAGTGTTGTGGAAATAAAAAAAAAAATTAAACAAAATACTAATTTAGGAATAATTTTACTATTGGCTCCTATAACATCTATTATCCTAGAAAACGGTATTTTGAGTAAAAAAAAATTACATCAAAGATTAATTTTCTTAATTAAAAAGCAGAACATAAAAAATTCTATGTTATTTTATAAAGCAATAAAAATTGCTAAACCTGGAGGACTTGGACAATCAAATAATTATGATGTTAACAATATCCCAAATGTTGGCTTATACAATGCTATGAAATATGCAGAAAAAAAAGATTTAATAGCAAAACAATATGTCACTGGATTTAAAGATATTTTTAAAATTGGATTACCAACTTATAAAAAATTTAAAACAAAATTTAAAAACGATAAATGGGCTTTAACAGGGGTTTACTTAAATTTTCTAAATAAATTAACGGATAGCCATATAAAACGTAAAAAAGGAAAAAAAGATGCTGAAAAAGTAAGAAAAGATGCAAAAAATTACTTTAAATTACTAAAATATAAAGAAAATGATATAAGTATGAGCATTCTAACAAAAAAATTACTATTATTTGATAAAAAATTAAAATCTAAAGGTATAAACCCAGGAACATCGGCAGATTTAACTGTAACAACCTTTTTTATTGAAAAAGTCACAAAAAAATAACAAAAAAAATTATAGATATATTATAAAAATATAGTTAACATTAGAATTTATATCACTGTGTCATGTTTTTTAAAAATTTATTTAAACTAGGAGGGTTAACCATGGCTAAAATTAATAAAACACTAGTTGGTGAGTCACTTGTTGGTGATGGTAATGAAGTTGCACATATTGATCTAATTATCGGACCAAAAGGAAGTGCTGCTGAAACTGCATTTTGTAATACTCTGACTAATAATAAAGATGGGTTTACATCATTACTTGCAGTTGTAGCTCCAAACTTACCTTGTAAACCAAACACTGTAATGTTCAATAAAGTTACTATGAAAGGTGCTAAACAAGCAGTGCAAATGTTTGGACCTGCTCAGGCTGCTGTAGCTAGAGCTGTTGCTGACTCTGTTGAAGATGGTACAATTCCATCAGGTGAAGCAGATGATGTATTTGTTTCAGTGGGTGTTTTTATTCACTGGGATGCTAAAGATGATCAAAAAATCTATGATTACAACTATCAAGCTGTAAAGGAATCTCTAGAAAGAGCTGTTAAAGGAGAACCAAGTGCAAAAGATGTTGTGTCTCAAAAATCATCTGCAGAACATCCTTTTGGAAAAGTAAAAGTTTAACGAATTTTTCCAACAGTACTGTTAAAGCGAGGGGTTTTTCCTCTCGCTTTTTTTTTATTTATTTATAAATTTTTGTAAATTATTTGTCTTCTATGAAGTGCATTAAATAATATCCCGCCAGCAAAACCTATTTTTTTTAATTTTTTCATGTCTTTATTATTCCTTATACCACCACCTAAATAAAAATTATTTTTAAAATTTTTTTTTATTTTTTTTATTAAATTAAAATTTGGCCCACTATTACTACCAACTTTATTTAAAAAAATTAAAATTATTTTTTTAGTCCATAATTCGTTTTTTTTCAATATTTCAATAGAACCTAAAAAGGAACTATTTTTAAAATCTAAAGAAAGAATTGATTTGTATTTATTCTTTCTGGATATTATTTTTTTTAATTCATCACTACTTTTTAAAGTTTCTGATCCTAAGACCAATGTGCATTTATCTAATTTAAATCTTTCAAAATCTTCGTATGTGGTTATCCCATAATCTATCCAAAAGTCTATTTTTGGAAATTTTTTAATAGTTTTTTTAATTATTGCATAATTATGATTTTTTTTTGTTATTGAATTTAAATCAGCAATGTAAAATTTTTTAAAATTATATTCTTTTAAAAAAATACGAATTACATCCTCAAGGGAATTAGAATTAAACATTTGAGACTTAAGAGGCTTGTAATTTTTTCTTTTACCACCTTTTGCTTGGACTACAATGTTATTTAATATATCAATAGCAGGTATTATTTCCATTATGAAAAAAAAAATATTTATATGTGAATTTGTAACAGGTGGAGGGTATTTTGGCAAAAAAATTCCTAAAAAATTATTTGTTCAAGCAGAAGCAATCATTAATTCTTTATTAAAAGATTTTAGTAAAATACCGAATCTTGAAATTATTTATACAAGAGATAGTCGATTTAAAAATATTAAAAATATTAAAAATACAAAATGTTTCTTTATAAGAAATGATCCTTGGAAGTACTGGAAATTAATATTAAAAAAATCTAATTTATTTATACCAATAGCACCTGAAACAAATAATGAATTATTTAAAATAATAAAATTAGGTTTGTTATTAAAAAAGAGAGTAATTGCAAATAATTTAGATGTTGTAAAAATTACAAGCAGTAAATTTAAAACTTATAAATTTTTAAAAAAAATAAATATACCTACTGTATCTACATATACAAATGAAAAAAAAATTATATTTAAGAAAAATTTTAACTGGGTTGTTAAACCAGATGATGGTGCAGGTTGTGAAAAAACTTATTTATTTAATAATGAAAAAAATTTAAAGAGTTTCTTCAGTAAAAATAAAACAAATTTTATAATACAGCCCCTGATTGAAGGTAGTAGTTTTAGCGCTAATATTTTTGTAAAAAATAAAAAA
>CAZEYC010000085.1:0-4344 GCA_964516965.1 uncultured Alphaproteobacteria bacterium
AAATGATATTGAATTATTTTTTAGATTTAATCCTATTTCACAATATATTGGTATTACTGGAACTAATGGAAAATCTACAACTGCTTCTTTGTTAAGCCATGTTTTTAATAAACTAAGAATTAATAATAGTTTAGGCGGCAACATTGGAAAACCTATCTTTGATTTAAAAAAACAAAAGAATGGATTTTATATTCTAGAAATATCATCTTTTCAATTAGAATTAATGAAATCACCAAGATTTAGAATAGCTGTTCTTTTAAATATTACTAATGATCATTTAGATAGACATGGAACCATAAATAAATACGTTTCTGAAAAAATAAAAATATTTAATAATCAAAAAGAGTCTGATTTCTCTGTGATTGGGATTGATAATAAAATATCAAAAAATTTGTTAAAAATTGTAAAAAAGAAATACTATTCAGAAATATTTTCAATATCAGGATTAAATGAAAATGCCAATATTTATGTAAAAGGAAATTATTTAAATATTAATTATAATTCTAAAAATCAAAAAAAAATTAGTAAAAAAATAAATTTAAATAAATTTAATAATTTTAGAGGTTCTCATAATTATCAAAATATTGCAGCAATATATTCTATTTTATTAAAATTGAATCTTTGTAATTGGGACAAAATTGAAGAAGCTATTAAATCTTTTCCAGGGTTGCCTCATAGATTACAAAGCATAAGGAAAATTAATAATATTGAATATATAAATGATAGCAAAGCTACCAATATTGATTCATCTGACAAAGCATTATCTATTTTTAAAAAAAATATTTATTGGATTCTGGGTGGTAAATCAAAAGAGAAAAGTTTAACTAAGTTAAAAAAACATTTTCCAAAAATAAAACATGTTTTTTTATTAGGCGAAACAAAATATTTATATAAAAAATATTTACAAAATTTCCTAAAATGTACAATTGTAAAAAACTTAAGAGACGCGATTGTTCTTTCTCACAAATTAGTTCAAGAAGAAAGGATAAAAAAAAAGTTAAATACTGGAGTTATATTATTTTCTCCGGCCTGTTCTTCTTTAGATGAATGGAATAATTTTGAGGAAAGAGGTAATTCATTTATTAGTGTAGTTAAGAAACTCAATAATTAAATATTATTTAATATGGATCAACAACACACCGATAAAAAAGTTATTTATAATTGGTGGAGAAGTGTAGATAGAACAGTTTTAATATTTACATTAATTCTTATTTTAATTGGAGGTTTAATATCCTTTGCAGCCACACCTTCAGTTGCAGAAAAATTTAACTTAGATCATTATTTTTTTGTAAAAAAACACTTAATTTTTATACCTCTTTGTTTTTTTTTTATTTTTTTTATATCATGTTTATCTGAATTAGGAATCAAACGTTTTTTTTTATTTATATTTTTAATATCAATCTTTTTTATTTTTTATTCTTTTTTTTCTGAAATAGAAATCAAAGGTTCCAATAGATGGGTTTCTTTTTTAGGTTATAGTTTTCAACCATCAGAATTTTTAAAAGTTTCTTTTATAATCACATCCGGTTGGATATTTTCTATTGTTAATAAGCCACAAGATTTAAATAATAAGTTTATATCATTTTTATTATACTTATTTGTTTCTATTTTAATTCTATCACAACCTGATTTTTCAATGTTTTGTATAATTTCTGCTGTATATGCAGCACAATTATGGATTTCAGGTTTAAAATGGAAATGGCTAAGCCTAATCATATTATTTGTTATTTCTATAATAATTTTATGTTATTTAATTTTAGAAAATGTTAAAAGAAGAATAGATAATTTTATAGATCCAACTACTGGAGATAATTATCAAATAACGAAATCTTTACAAGCTATAATTGAAGGCGGTTTCTTTGGAAAAGGTCCTGGATTGGGCACGATAAAAGACTCTCTTCCTGACGCACATACAGATTTTATTTTTGCAGTAGTTGCTGAAGAATTTGGTTGGATTTCTTGTTTATTTATAATTTTTATTTTTATTTTTTTAATATTTAAAATTTTTCAAAGAATTAAGGAAGAAAAAAATATATTTACTATCTTAGTAGTATCAGGTTTAGTTTTACAATTTGGTATGCAAATTTTTGTTAATATAGCTTCAACTATTGGATTAATTCCAACAACTGGAACAACACTTCCCTTTATAAGCTATGGAGGTTCGTCAATGCTTTCTATTTCATTTAACATAGGAACAATATTAAGTTTAACTAGGAGAAAATATAAGGATAGCTTTGTACAAAATTAAAAAAATTATTATTACTGCTGGTGGAACTGGCGGACATGTTAATCCTGCCATATCTTTAATTGAAAGTCTAATTAGATCAAATAATAGAGTAGTTTTTATATCTGATAACAGAGTTAAAAAAATTATTCTTCAGAATAAAGGTATTAGAAAAAATAAATTAATTAAATTATATTTTTTAAATATTTCAAAAAGTTTTAAAAGAATATTTTCTAATTTTTTAACTTTTATAAATATTTTTGTTATTTTCTTTAAAGAAAAGCCAGATCTTATAATAGGTTTTGGAGGTTATTCTTCATTTTTTTCGTTAATAGCTGCGAAGTTTTTTTTGAAACCAATAATTTTACATGAACAAAATATTATAATTGGTCTTACTAATAAATTATTTCTTCCATTTTCAAGAAAAATTATTTTGGGTTTGGGTGAAAAAAAAGATTTTAAATTCGTTAATAATAAAAAATATGAATTTATAAGGAATCCTGTTAGAAAGAAGATAATAGATTTGAGAAATAAGGTTAATTTTAAATTTAAAAAAGATAAGATAATTATCTTAATTATAGGAGGAAGCCAGGGGGCAAAGAGTTTAGGGACAATTTTTCCTGAAACAATAAGTTTGATGCCTAAAATTATTAAAGAAAAGATTTATGTTTATCATCAATGTTCTAATACAAATATAAATGAAGTCAAAAATATGTATGTTTCATTAAAACTAAAAGCAAATTGTAAAACATTCTTCGAAAATTTACCGGCAATTATGTTTAAATCTCATTTTGTTATTTCAAGAGCTGGCGCATCATCATTATCTGAAATAATTACTTTAGGTAAGGCAGGCATTATAATTCCATATAAGTTTGCAAAATATAATCATCAGTTAATAAATGCAAATTGGTTTGTAAAAAAAGGAGCGGGTCATGTTTTAAAAGAAGATAAACTTAAAACTAATATTTTAAAAAAAATATTGATAGATTTTATATGTAATGAAAAAAAATTACTTAGAATGTCAAAAGAATCTTTTAAATTAGGCGATCCTAATTCCCTTAAAAAAATTTTAGAAGTAATAAATAATTTAAAAAAATAATTATGAAATTAACGAAACACGATATCAGAAATAAAATTCATTTTGTTGGTATTGGTGGTATAGGAATGTCAGGTATAGCTGAAGTTTTATTTTCTCAAGGTTATAAAATACAAGGTAGTGATTTATTAAATAATAATAATACAAAAAGATTAAAAAGGATAGGTATTAAAGTTTTTTTAGGCCATTCATCAAAAAATTTAAAGAATGTAAATATATTAGTAATATCATCAGCTGTTAAGAATAATAATTCTGAATTAAAATTTGCAAAAAAAAAAAGGATTCCTGTTTATAAAAGATCGGATATGTTAGCTGCCTTAATGAAATATAATGAAACAATAGCGGTTTCAGGAAGTCACGGTAAAACAACAACAACGTCTTTGATATCTTCAGTCTTAGAAAATGCAAATTTTGATCCAACGACAATTATTGGTGGAATAGTAAATCAGTATAAAAGTACTACAAGAATTGGAAAAAGCAATTGGATGGTAGTAGAAGCTGATGAATCAGATGGAAGTTTAGTTAATTTATTTCCTAAAATAGCTGTTCTTACAAATATAAATAAAGAACATATGGATTTTTATAAAAATTATTCAAACTTAAAAAAATATTTTCTTAATTTTACAAATAACATACCTTTTGATGGAGTAGTAATTTACTGTAACGATAATTTAGATTTAAAAAGATTACTTTTAGAAAGTAAAAAAAGAAACAAAATAAGTTATGGTTTAAATAAGGGAAGCGATGTAAGAGCAACAAATATTTTAATAAATGAAAAAGGATCTTTTTTTGATATAAATATTAAAAAAACAAATTTATTAAAAAAAGAGATAATTAATAAAATTAAATTAAATGTTTTAGGAAGACACAATATTCAAAATTCACTTGCAGCTGTAACTGTAGCCAAAATACTAAATATTAATACTAATAAAATAAAGAAAGCTTTTCAAAAATTTAAAGGTGTAAAAAGACGATTTACACTAGTTTGTAATTTTAAAGGAATAAAAATTATTGATGATTATGC
>CAZEYC010000086.1:0-4310 GCA_964516965.1 uncultured Alphaproteobacteria bacterium
ATATTATAAAAAATATTCTAAAGTAAGAGAGCCAAATTTACATAAAATGAAATCTATCCCGGTGTGTAAAATAAAAAGAATATGATAAACAATAAAAAGATATTTTTATATGACAGCACATTAAGAGATGGTGCACAAACCAAGGGCGTTGATTTCAGTTTAAGTGATAAAATAGCTATTACAAAAATTTTAGATAAATTTGGTTTAGATTATATAGAGGGAGGATGGCCCGGAGCAAATAATACTGATAGTGAGTTTTTTAAAAAATCTCCAAAATTAAATAATTCCTTATTAGTATCTTTTGGGATGACATATAAGAATTCTGATGCTTTAAAAAAGAATTTTAACGAACTTAAAAAAAAATTTAAAACTAAAACAGTATGCATAGTTGGAAAAACATGGGATTTTCAAGTAAAAAAAGCATTAAATATTTCAGAAAAAGAGAATTTAGATATTATTAAAAAGAATATTGAGACTGCATCAAGATATTTTAAAGAAGTTTTATTTGATGCTGAACATTTTTTTGATGGCTATAAATCAAAAAAAGATTATGCAATTAAATGTATTAAATTAGCAGATGACTCAGGGGCTAGATGGACAGTGCTTTGTGACACTAATGGCGGTACTTTACCTAATGAAATAGAAGAAATTGTCAAGGAGGTTTCATTACACATTCCAACAGGTAAATTAGGCATCCACTGTCATAATGATACAGAAAATGCTGTTGCCAATTCATTAGCTGCTATACGCTCAGGAGCTAGTCAAGTTCAAGGAACATTTAATGGTTTAGGTGAAAGATGCGGTAATGCTAATCTAACATCTATAATACCTACTTTGATTTTAAAAATGGGTATGAAAACATCAATATCTAAAGAAAAATTGAGAAATTTAACTGATATATCAAAATTTATTAACGAAAGATTACTTAGAAAAAATAATCCATCTTTACCTTATGTTGGTGAAGCTGCTTTTGCACATAAAGGTGGGTTGCATGGATCAGGAATTCAGAAACATTCAAAAACTTATGAACATATAGAGCCAGAAATAGTTGGCAATAAAAGAAATGTAGTAGTATCTGATCAATCAGGTAAATCAAATTTATCTATTAAACTTAAAGAACTAGGATTTAATATAAAAAAAAATAAATTAGATTATTTGATTAAAAAATTAAAAAAAAAAGAATTTGATGGCTACTCTTATGATGGAGCAGAGGCTAGTTTTGAACTTTTTATAATAGATGAGTTATCAAAGATACCTGAATATTTTAAATTAAAATCTTTTCAAGTTATTAATGAATTTAAAGAACTTAAGGATAGTTTAAAAAACAATAATACGGCAAAAGCAAGCGTAGTTGTGCAAGTTAGAAAAAGGGAATTTACATCAAATTCTATTGGCAATGGTCCCGTCAATGCTTTAGATAATGCTTTAAGAAGTGTTTTAATTAAATCATATCCTATTTTAAAGAAAATGAATTTAATAGATTATAAAGTTAGGATCCTTACACCAGATAAAGGAACAGAAGCAATTACAAGAGTAATTATTGAAAGTTCAGATGGTAAAAATAATAGTTGGGCAACTGTTGGTGTTTCTTCAAACGTTATTAATGCTTCTTATCTTGCTTTAAAAGATAGCATTACTTACAAATTAATTAAATCAAAAATAAAACCAGTATTAAATTAATTTTGTTTTGGGAAAAGAAAAATATATCAATCCATATATTATTTTAATAGAACCGCAATTAGATGAAAATATAGGAGCTGTGGCAAGAGCTATGCTTAATTTTGAGTTTTGCAATCTTCGTTTAATTAAGAAAAAGTGGTCAGTAAATAAAAAATCTTTAAGAATGTCAGCTGGTGCAGAAATTATATTAAAAAATGCAAAGGTTTTTCAAAATTTAAAAGATGCAACTAAAGATTTGCATTATTTATGTGCTACAACAAATAGAAAACGATCGCTAAATTTGCCAGTTTTTGATTTAAAAAAAGGAATTAAAGAAATGAAGCAAATTAAAAACAAAAGAATAGGAATTGTTTTTGGTCCTGAGAGAAGTGGCGTTAATAATGATGATATTTCTCTATGCGATAAAATTATAAATATTCCTTTAAATAAGAAATTTAATTCTCTTAATTTATCCCAAAGTGTTTTATTAATAGTTTATGAGTGGTTTAATACAAAAAATAAAAAGAATATAAAATTTATTAATAGAAAAGCATTAAAATCTGAATTGTTTAATTTTTTCAATATCTTAGAAAATTCATTAGAAAATAAATCTTTTTTTAGAGTAAAGCAAAAGAAAAAAAAAATGTTAAGAAACATTAAAACTATATTTGAAAAAGCCAATTTAACTGAAAAAGAAATAAATATTTTGTTAGGTATTATAAAAGTGTTAAAAAAATAAAAATATTCTAAATAATTGACATTTTGACTTTTTTTTAATACTTCTATTATTCAAATTAATATGAATATAAGAAAGAAACCAAAATATAAAGTAGATAGAAGATTGGGTGTAAATTTATGGGGGAGACCTAAAAGCCCATTTAATAAAAGAGAAACAACTCCTGGAGAGCACGGACAGAAAAGAAGAGATCCTTCAGGGTATGCTTTACAATTAATAGCTAAGCAAAAATTAAAAAAATATTATGGTAATATAACTGAAAAACAATTTAAGAAATATTATAAAGAAGCATTTGCAAAAAAAGGTGATACAGGAGAAATTTTAATAGAATTACTAGAAAGAAGATTAGATGCAGTTTTGTACAGAATGAAATTTTCTTTAACAGTTTTTTCTTCGAGACAATTTGTTTCTCATGGTCATATAAATGTAAATGGAAAAAAAATAAATATTCCATCTTACAGAGTAAATGATGGAGATGAAATTTCTTTAAATGATAAATCTAAACAAATTCCCTCTGTAATTTTAGCAGTTCAATCAAAAGATAGAGATGTGCCAGAATACTTAACAGTTGATTATGTTAAAATGAAAGGAACTTTTGTTAAATCTCCAAAATTAAAAGACGTTCCCTACCCAGTTGAAATGGAGCCTAATTTAGTTGTTGAGTTTTATTCTAGATAATATTAGATTTTAACATCAATACCTTTAGTATTGAATAATTCTAACAATTCGCCACTTTCGTACATTTCTTTAACAATATCACAACCCCCTATAAATTCTCCTTTTATATATAGTTGAGGGAATGTTGGCCAATTTGTAAATTTTTTCATATTTTCTTTGAATTCATTATCATTTAATACATCAATATCTAAAAAGTTTAGATTCATTTTATTTAAAATTTGAACAACTAGTGCAGAAAAACCACAACCAGGCGTGTCTTTTGTTCCCTTCATAAATAAAACTATATCGTTAGTTTTTATAGATTCTTTTGCCCCATCAATTGTTTGAATATTTTCTTTCATTTTTTTTCTATAGTTTTAATACTTAAGGCATGTAATTCTTCTTTCAGTTCTTCACTAAGAGCATTATATACCATTTTATGTTGTTCCAACCTATTTCTTCCATTAAATTCTTTTGAAATAATTTCTGCTGAAAAATGATTACTATCTCCAACAAGATCTTTAATAGTTACTTCCGCATCAGGAATATTTTTTTTTATTATTGCTTCAATATCTTTAACATTTATTGCCATATTAATTATTTATATAATTAAAGAAATTATTTTCAAAATTATTTTTTAAATCATTTAATTTAATTATATGGTTATTAATATTTAAGTAATTTCTTTTTGTAACTCCAATCTTAAATATACTTACCTTACTTTTTTTTGCTAATTCCTTTATCTTTTCTTCATTATTAGTAATTACAACATAATTACCAGAATTCTCACCAAATAATATTTTGTAAAAATTTTTATCATTTATATATTTATTTACGAAACTTTCTTCAATTTTGGCACCAAATCCTTTATTAATTAACATTTTTAATAAAGATATAATTATTCCTCCGCTTGATACATCATTGCAAGATTTTATTAATTTATTTTTAAATAGATTTAAAACTAAATTTCCATTTTTTAACTCTTCGTTGTAATTAATTGGTGGTGGTGGGCCAAGATTTGTATTATTTTTTAAAATAATTCTTTCTAAAAAACTTGAGCATGAAACACTATTTGTTTTTTTTCCAATTAAATAAATTTTATCATTTTCTTTTAATAAATCTTTCTTAATAATAGAATTTGTATTTTTAATTAATCCCACCATTCCAATAACAGGAGTTGGAGAAATTCCAACTTTGTTTGTTTCATTATATAGAGATACATTTCCAGAAATAACCGGAAGAGAATATTTTTTACATG
>CAZEYC010000087.1:0-4280 GCA_964516965.1 uncultured Alphaproteobacteria bacterium
ATTAACGTCAAATAAGAGGTGGAAAAAATACAGATTAAATCCTTAATAAAAACTATAATTATACCAACTATGATTATTTTATCTAATTGTTCAGAATCATTTGTAAATAATTCTGCATACAATGTAAAAAAAGCTGAAAAATTAACGATAGACATAGATTCTTTAGGCATTTCAGACTTGCCTTTTCCACATGGATTTATAATAGATTTTGATAAAACTGTTACTGTGGGTAATGGAGATGAATGGATAGGAAAAATAGTATTAGTTAATAAAAATAACACTAGTGATTTATTTGATTTTTATAGAAATGAAATGCCAAAATATAAGTATTTAAATAAGTCAAATAAAATAAATAATAAAAATTCATTAATATTTCAAAATAAAAAAAAAACTATTTTTATTAAATTTCCAAATGCCAATAACAAAATTAATTATATAGAAATAACTTCAACACCTATAAAATAAGATTATGACCAAATTAATTTTTAAATATTTCTTAATATTATTAATTTTTTTTAATTTTATATTTCAAGCTAATTCTGAAATTAAAAAAAAAGGCATTGAAGATAAAAATAAGTTTAAAAAAGAAGAAATTATTGATAAAGCAAAAATATATTTTGCTGATTTATCTGAAGGTGTTGCAATTATTGTCGAAAGAAGTTTCAGTGATTTTGGTTTACCTTCTGCTTATATTGAAGGAGAAGAATTCAGTGCAGCTTTTTTTGGCGGGTTAAGGTATGGTAAAGGAAAAATATTTTTTAAAGATGGAACAAATAAAGATATTTATTGGAACGGCCCTTCGATTGGTTTTGATTTTGGAGCAAATGCATCAAAAGTATTTACACTAGTTTATAATATTGATTATGAAAATTACTCTAAAATATTAGGTAGATTTCCAGAAGCTGAAGGTAATTTATTTATTGTTGCCGGTTTAGCTCTTAACTATCAAAAAAAAGAAGATGTCATTATAACGCCTATAAGATCAGGTATTGGATTAAGAGCTGGGGTAAATATGGGCTATATTAACTATACTAAAAAGAAAAAATTTATACCTTTTTAATTTTTCAAACAAATAATAACAATGAATTTTTTATCAAAAATATATAAAAGACTTAGAAATGATTTTTTTAAAGGAATATTAATAAGCGCTCCAGTATTCATTACTTTTTATGTTGCTTGGATACTAATTAAATTTTTTGATAATAAAGTTACACCTATTATAGGTCCTTTAATACCCAATAATTTAAATCCTAGCACATATCTTCCTTTTGAAATACCAGGTGTAGGACTAATTACGGTTTTTATCTTTTTTTCATTTATTGGTTTTTTGACAACAGGTTTGTTTGGAAGAGCTTTTTCATCTTTATCTGAGAAGATTCTATCAAAGATGCCAGTATTAAGAAATATTTATAGTGGTTTAAAACAATTATTTGAAGCAATATTAAATAAAAAATCAAATTCTTTTAGAGAAGTTGTTTTGATTGAATATCCAAGAAAAGGTATATGGGCAATGGGTTTTTTAACTGGAAATACTGAAGGTGAAGTTCAAAGAATTACTAAAAATTCATTAATAAATATTTTTCTACCCACAACTCCAAATCCAACATCAGGTTTTTTATTATTTCTACCTTCAAAAGACGTTGTAAGATTAAGTATGACTGTTGAAGAAGGAATTAAGATGATAATTTCTGCAGGCATGTTAACTCCATCAGAAAAACAAAAAAGGTTGAGTTCATTAAAGAGAAAATAAAAAAAATTTTTATGTTATAGAAATATATTTTAGTGACGAATGATTATTATAGATTTTTAAATAATTATTTATAATATTTTTTTTTTCCTTGGAAAATTTGTTTCTTTTTTTTATTATTTTTTCTGCTTCTTTAGAAGCTAATTCGAATATTTTTGAATCATAAAAGGGATCTAGAATCTTAAATAATTGATAACCAGTTTGTCTTGTTCCTAGAATTTCTCCAAATCCTCTTATTTTTAGATCTTCTTCAGCTATATAAAAACCATCATTATGTTTCTTTATAACTTTAATTCTTTCTTTTCCAATATCAGTTAAATTATCGTTATATAATAGAATACACATTGATTGTACATTTGATCTTCCCACTCTTCCTCTTAACTGATGTAATTGCGATAAACCAAATCTATCAGACTCTTCAATAATAATTAATTTTGCAGATGGCACGTCTATACCAACTTCAATTATTGTAGTAGAAACTAATATTTGTATTTTCTTTTTTTTAAAATCTTCAATAATTACTTTCTTTTTTTCGATATCCATTTTTCCATGTATTAAACCTATTTTATCTCCAAAGATTTTTTTTAAGAGATTAAATCTTTTTTCAGCTGCAATAAGATTTAATTTTTCTGATTCTTCTATTAATGGACAAATCCAAAAAGCGTTATAATTATTTTCGACTATATCTTTTAGTCTGGATATTATTTTAGGTATTTCTTTTTTTGACACACTTATTGTTTCTATTTTTTTTCTATTTTTAGGAGATTCAGTAATTTTTGAAATACTCATATTCCCATACATTGTTAATGCTAGAGTTCTAGGTATTGGAGTAGCAGTCATTGTTAATATATGTGGATTTTTACCTTTAGATACTAATTCAAACTTTTGATTAACTCCAAACCTATGTTGCTCATCAATAATTACATATGCTAAATTTTTATATTTAATTTTACTTTGAAAAATTGCATGTGTTCCAATTATTATGTGCGCTTTTCCATTTTCTATTTGATTTAAAATTTTTTCTTTCTCTTTTATTTTTGAAGTTAATAAAACAATTTTAATATTTTTATCATCTATTAAATTCTTAAAATAATTAAAATGTTGCAATGCTAGTATTTCTGTTGGTGCCATCAAAGCTGTTTGATAATTTTTTTTTGCAACGCTTATGATAGAAATTAAAGCTACAATAGTTTTTCCAGATCCCACATCACCTTGAAGTAATCTTTGCATAGGATGTTTCTTTTCTAAATCTTTTTCAATTTCACTTAGAACTTTTTTTTGTGAATCTGTTAATGAGAATCTTAATTTTTCAACAATTCTTTGTTTGCCAATATGATTAATTTTTATTTTGTTACTTTCTTTTTCCTTAATTTTTTCTTTTAATACTAATAATCTTATTTGATGAGCTAGTGCTTCATCAAAAGCTAATCTTTCTCTTAATTTAACAATTTCATTTTTATTGATATTTTTTGGTCTATGAATTGCTAATATAGAGTCTTTCCATGCTTTCCATTTATGATTTTCTAAAATTTCATTTTCTATCCATTCAGGTATTTTCGGTATATTTTGCAGAACTTGTTTTATTGTTTTTCTATAAAAAGTTATATTTAAGCCTCTTGTTAATGAATAAACTGCAACTAAACCATGAACATAGGGTAGGTCCTCTATAAACGAAATTGATTCTGGATGAACTATTTGATACTTGTTACTGAATTTTTCTAACTTTCCTGAAATTATTCTTGTTTGGCCAATTGGTAAGATTTGGTTTAAGTATTTTTTATAACCTCTAAAAAAAACCAATTCTATTTCTTGATTATTGCATTTACAAAGAATTCTGTAAGGCATTTTTGTATTAAATTGTGGCAAATGTTTTATAACAAATGCTTTTATGACAATTTCTTTTTTTATATGACTTTCAGATATTTCTTCTATGTATTTTTTTTTCTTATATTTTTTTGGAATAGTTAATATTAAATCTATTAATCTTTTTCCACATATTTTTTCAAATAATTTAGTTGTTTTAGGGCCCACACCTTTTAAATTTTGCGGACTCTCATATAAATTTTTTATTGATGCTTTGTCTAACATTTAGAAAATCCTATATATACATAGTATATTTTAAAGTAATATTGTTAGAAATGGATGAAAAAAAGAAAATACATTTAAGGAAAAGTTTACTTTATAAATGCACTCACAGAGGGGTAAGGGAACTAGATCTCATATTAGGAGCATATGCAAAAAAGAATTTAATGAAATTATCTGTTAAACAACTTAATGAATTAAGTCTTATTTTAAAATATGACGATCACAATCTTTTTTTATATATTACTAATAAACAGCAACTGCCAGATTTAATATTAAATAAAACTATGAAAAGTATTATTTTATTCAATAAGAAACTTAATGGAGTATAATAAGTTATTGATTATAATGAATAATTATATATTTCAACAAATATTATTAATGTAATATATAAACATAATAAAATTATGTATATGAATTTATTGAATTTTTTTTAATCTAGATATTTTAT
>CAZEYC010000088.1:0-4229 GCA_964516965.1 uncultured Alphaproteobacteria bacterium
TATTTTCTTCACATCCAATAAATAGAAGAAAAGCAAAAATAAATAAAAATTTGAAATTTTTTTTATACATAATAATTATATTTAACTTAGTTTAAAATTTTTTCAAATGTTAAAATCTCTTTCATCAAAGGTTTTTTGGAATCTTCTGAAGGGATAATAGTTTTAATTTGGTAAATCATACCTGGGATTTCATCACATGTTGTTACATAATATTTTTTTTTTGCATATTTTATAAATTTTTTTGAATCATAATCTTCTTCATAAGGCGTATGTTCAAGAGTTTTCCCTTTAAATTGTTTTCCATTATATTCACATGTAGCATCACTAATGTTAAATTTATTTTCATCACTTAAAGACCAAGTAATTCTTTTTCTAAAATAAATAACACTTCCCTTAGTAATGCGAGTCATTGTTGCGATATCGTGATCCCAAAATGCATGAATTATAGGATTATTGAATTTGTATTTTGCAGAGGTTAAATCTTCTTTATTATATCCACTAAAAAAATCAAATCCTATATTGTAGTAACCATCTTTATCTTTTTCTGAAACCACCATAATAACTCTATCATTAAATCCAGGTTCCAAAGTACCAGTTTTTTTAAAAATATATTTTAGTTTTGTTGGTGTTATAAGATTTTCTAAATGTTTTTTTGAAACAAGTAGTTTGTGAGCCTCTGTAAATTTTTGCGTATCAGATATACTTGTTTTAATTACAGTTATAAACAGTAAAGAGCAAAAAAATATTTTAAATCTTTTTAAAAAAAACATTATTTATAATAATAAAATACATTAAATATAATACTTACGAGAAAATAAAACAAAAAATAATTAAATCAAGTGTAGAATTTTATTATGAAAAAAAAAACATATACCGTATTTATTAAAAATTTAACATGTAAAGCATTCGTAGGAATATATAAGAATGAAAAAAGAACTAAACAAAGAGTTCGTTTTAATGTCTTAATCCAGGCTGATGATAATATAAAAAATAACAATACTATTTCTGATTTTGTTTCATATGAAGATGTCATAAATAAAATAAAAAAAGTTTTAGAGTTGGGCCATGTTCCATTAATAGAAAATCTAGCTGAACAAATAGCAAAAGAATGTTTAAAAGATAATAAAATACAAACTATTGAAATTAAAATTGAGAAACTTGATTTGTTTAAAGATGCAGAAAGTGTAGGAATTAAGATTTTAAGAAGACAAAAAAAATGAATAATTTATCAAAAGAAAATAAAAGATTCGGTTGGGTTATAACAGGTTCCGGACATTATTTCGAAGAATGTCTTGATCTCATGTCTAAATTTGGAAAATTTGATCTATTTGTTAGCAAGGCAGCTGAAGAAGTTGTTAGAATGTATAAAAAAACTAATCCAAACTTTCCAAAAAATTGTAGAATTTTCAGGGATACTACAGCAAGTTCCGCACCTGTAGGTTTTTTTTATAAAAATTTGTATCATACTTTAGTTGTTGCTCCAGCTACATCAAATTCTATTGCTAAATTTGTTGCTGGAATATCAGATAATTTAGCAACTAATATTTTTGCACAAGCTGGGAAATGTAAGGTTCCAGCTATAGTATTGGCATGTGATACTGAACCAGAACATGATACTAAAGCACCAAGTGAAATGGTAAAGGTCTTTCCAAGAAAAATAGATTTAGAAAATACAGAAAAATTAAGATCCTTTGAATTAACAACAGTAGTAAATTCTGTTGAAGAACTAGGTGATATCCTTAATAAAATAAACAATGTATAAAGAAGTAATTTTATTTTTAACTGGTAAATTAGCTCAAAAACAATTAAGAAATGTTTTAAAAGAAATGTCAGTGCCATCTCCATGTAAAAAACCACCAGAATGGAATTACAGAGTAAAAGAATTAGGTTTGTCTGTTGCTGCATTAATGACAGGAGATTTGATTTTAAGAAGACTTAAAGATGTAAAGGGAATAAATAAAATTATTTTACCTGGAAGAGTAAGAGTTGATACAAAAAAATTACAGAAAAATTATGGAGTAGCATTTGAAAGAGGACCTGACGAATTAAGAGATATTCCAGATTTTTTTGGTAGAAGTAATAAAAAAAAGAAATTAAATAAATATGATATAAAGATTTTCGCTGAAATTGTGGATGCTCCTAATTTTAAAATTGAAAAGATTTTAAAAATAGCAGAAAAATATAAAAAAGTTGGAGCAAATGTTATTGATCTTGGATGTTTACCAGATACTAAATTTTCTCATTTAGAAAAAACTATTAAAATATTAAAGCAAAAGGGATTTGTTGTTTCAGTGGACTCAGCTAATCCTCAAGAATTATTAAGAGGCGGGAGGGCAGGAGCTGATTATATTCTTAGTTTAAATGAGAAAACAATAAACATATCAGATGAAGTAAATTCTATTCCAGTATTAATACCTTCCAAATCAGGAGATTTAAATAGTTTATACAGCGTTATTGAAAGAATGAAAAATAAAAAAAAACCTTTTCTTGCTGATAGTATTTTAGATCCAATTAATTATGGATTTATGGAGTCTTTGAGTCGATACAGAGAATTAAGAAAAAAATATCCTAAAATTGAAATTTTAATGGGTACGGGAAATGTAACTGAATTGACAGATGCTGACACAGCAGGTATGAATGCATTATTAATGGGAATATCTGCAGAATTAAACATTAATAATGTTTTAGTTGTACAAGTAAGTGATCATACAAAAAGAGTTCTTGAAGAAACTGATTTAGCAAGAAAAATAATGTATGCAGCAAAAAAAGATCATTCTTTACCTGTAGGATATGATAGTGGTTTAATATCCTTACATGAAAAAAAACCTTTTACTTCTGTTAAAGAAATTAATGAAACAACAAAAATGATTAAAGATCCAAATTTTAGAATACAAGTAAGTGAAAAAGGGGTGCATGTTTACAATAGAGATGGTCATTATTTAGAACAAGATCCTTTTGCTTTTTTTCCAAAAATAAACTTAGAGAACGATGGAGGACATGCTTTTTATATAGGTATTGAAACAGCTAGGGCACACATTGCATGGGAATTAGGAAAAAAATACGTTCAAGATGAAGATTTAAAATGGGGCTGCGCACATGATATAAAAGAATTTATTGATTTAACAAAATTTAAAGAACTTGGTCCTACTATGGATGCAAGACAAAGAATGAAACATGATTTACGAAAGAAAAAAAGAAAATAAACTTTTAAAATGATAAAAGAATCTATAGTTGTAACTACAAATAATAAAGGCAAGGCGCATGTTGCTCCTATGGGCATAAAGTGTTATGGAAAAGAATTAATTATTTCTCCATTCATTCCTTCTAAAACATTTGATAATTTAAGAGAGAATCCTTTTGCTGTTATTAATTATATAGACGACGTAAGAGTTTTTGTTAAATGTTTAATAAACAATGAGAGACATAAAATTAATCCGACAAAAAAAATAAAAGGTTACTACTTACAAAATGCTTTAACATATCTTGAAGTAAAGGTTAATAATTTTAAAGCAAATAGTATAAGGCCAATTTTTAAATGTAAAATTTTAAAACAAACAATTTTAAAACCTTTTGATGGATTTAACAGAGCCCAAGCAGCTGTAATAGAAGCTTCAATACTTTTTAGTAGATTAAATATTTTACCTTTTAAAAAAATTCAAAAAGAAATAAATTATTTACAAATATCAATAGATAAAACCGCTGGCACTCGAGAAAAACTAGCTTGGAACTTGCTGATGAAGGAAATAGAAAAATTTAAAAAAAAGGAATAAAGAATGCAATTTCAGACTAAAATTTTAACAAGTGTAAAATCTTTTAAAGAAACTTCACTAGTATCATTATACAATGTAGATATTATTGATTTTAAAGATCCTGACAAAGGTGCTCTTGGAGCTATGCCAATAGAAAAAATAAAATCATGTTTAAAAATTCTACCTTCTAGCCAAGAAACCAGTGCCACAATAGGAGATATTGATAATACAGACGCTATTGAAGCAAAAGTTATTAAATTATCAAAAATAAATATTGATTTTATAAAAGTAGGAATTTTTTTTAATGAAAATAAACTTTATAAGCTATCTAACATTAAAAATTTAATAACTGATGGTTCGGTGGCCATCAACAAAGCAGAATTAATTTTTACCATTGAAAAGAAGATAAGTGGACTTCCCACTGTTTGATTATATCTTGCTGCTCCAGAAGGGGTAGAAGAAGGCTTGTTAAAAAAATTC
>CAZEYC010000089.1:0-4203 GCA_964516965.1 uncultured Alphaproteobacteria bacterium
TGGCATTTACCAATATGAGACATTTCAAACATTAAAGATATATTTTAAAAAGACTTAATTTTTTTATTTTAATAACTGACTATAAATTTTCACTAAACTCAATTTCATTGGTATTCTTTATTTATAGACTATTAGCACTAGCTAGACTATCAGCTAAGATAGTATTGTCAGAATCATCGTTAATAATACTTCTATTATTTAACACATTATGTGCAAGGGTTTCATTATCGTAGTCTTTTAAAACTTCTATATTATTTTTTTTCATATCCTCAACTTTTTCTCTACTATCTGCTAAGTTTTGATTTAAATTTACTAAATCAATGTCTTTTAAAGACAAAACTACATTCGTTTTATTTTCCTTGAGTATATTGCTAAGTTTGCCAGAGGATTCATCATCAAATGCTTTAGGCTTAATTTCATTACATATCTCTTTCTGCTTAACCACCCTAGAAATTTTACAATCTTTTGCTAATACAACAGAAACTACATGATCAGTTGCTGTTTTATCAGTATAATGCTCGCTTATCAGTTCTACAGCAGTTTTAACAAAACTTAATTGTTTAGTAGTGGTTGAAGATGTTGTCAACGGAGCTATTAATGAACAACTTGCTATTATTAAAATAACAACAAATAAACAGCAGATATTATACCATTTTACTAATATATCTCCCAAAATATTAGACCCCCAAGGACCTATAATACCACAAGTTTAATTATCTATAGCTTCTTTTAGGAACTTATCCACAGTTATTTTTATAAATTATATTCTAATTTTGTATTAAATTTGGTCCAATAAAATTTCCAAAACCTCTTGGTCCTTCTCCAACCATAATTCTTTTTTTTATATCAAAATTCAGGCTATTTAACACAACTACTTCGCTATCAAACCAATTAACAATTAAAATTTCTTTAGTTTTTGTATAAAAATTAATGCCTTCAGGATATTCTCCTATCGCTAAAGTTTTTATATTTTTTTTATTTATAGTATCAATAACAGAAATTGTATTTTCATGTTGGTTAGTAACAAAAGCCTTTGTTCCTTCTTGATCAAATGCTATTGCATAAGGAGATTTGCCGACTTTAATAGTTTTAACTTTTTGATAATTTTTTGTATTGAAAATAGTTACATCACTACTTTTTACATTCGCAACATATAAAAATTTATTATCAGGTGTCAAAGTCACAGCAAAAGGTCTCTTACCTGCTTTTAAAATTTTTTCTTCCTTAAAATTTTTAATATTTACTACTGAAACTGTATTATCATCTCTATTTGCTACGTAAAATTTATAATTATTTAAATCTGTATCTATTCCTGCAGGTGATTTACCTACAGATATTTTTTTAATTAACTTTAAAGTATTTGTATTTATTACTCTTACTTTATTTTCATACCAATCTGCTACTAGCAAAAATTTGTCATCTTTTGTTAAGGCTATGCCTAAAGGGCCTTTACCTAAAGAAATATTTTTAATATTTTCTAAAGTGTTTCCGTCTATAAAAGATATTTCTTTACTTTCAGGATTACTGATAAATATTTTTTTTCCATCTTTACTTACAGCAACTCCAGCAGGTTTTGAACCAACTGAAATTTCTTTTATTACTTTATAAGTTTCAAGATCAATTACACTTACACTATTTGATAGTTGATTTGTAATAAAAGCAAGATCGTTTGATAGGCTAGGTTTAAAAGAAAAAAAGAAGAATACCCAAAAATAAATAATAAACTTCTTCATTAATTTAACAAATTATTTTTCTAGTTTTTTCTTTAAATTATTTAATCCAGTCTGAAAATATTCTTTAACAGCTTTTATGGCAGCCGCTTCATTTAATTCAGGAGGAGGATCATTATTTACATATGCTCTATAGAAGGCTGCTTTCCAAATAACGGTTGATGTCCCATCTTCATTTCCCTTTACTGAAATATTTGCCGTATACGTATTGACAGGAAAATATTTTATATCTACTTCAGTAATTGAAGTTTTATACATCATTTTTTCTGGATTATAATTTTCAAGTTTTTGTTTAATTGGCGTATTATTTCTAGGAGAATAATAAATAATTCTATTTTTACCATCGCCTTCTACTTTGGAAATTGAAGGATGCCAGCTATTAATTTTATCAAAATCTTTAATTATATTCCAAACATCTTCAGGTTTTGCTTTTATAATAACTGATTCTTTAACCTTTTGTCTTGTCGGACCATGCGAAAATACCTCTTTTATTGATATAAAGGAAAAAAATATCATTAAAAAAAATAGAAAAATATTTTTCAAAAATTTAAACATGGTGCTATTCTAAATTAAATTTTATGCTTTTCAATTCATATAGTTTTATTTTTATTTTTCTTCCAATTACATTATTGCTTTATTATTTTGTGAATTTTAGTGGATATAAAAAACATCAATATAAACTATTAATTTTAATTATAGCTTCATTCTTTTTTTATGGATATTGGAATCCCAAATATCTAATTTTAATATCCATATCCATTTTATTTAATTTCTTTATAGGAAAAGAAATCAACAAAAATAAAAATTATAAATTAAAAAAAATAATTCTTTTTTTAGGAGTTACTTTCAATTTATTATTACTTATTTATTTCAAATACTCCAATTTCTTTATAGAAAATTTAGAAAATGTTTTTAGAGTTTCTATCTCATGGAAAGAAGTAATTCTACCAATAGCTATTTCTTTTTTTACCTTCCAACAAATCGCTTATCTAGTTGATGTATACTTTAATAAAACTAAAGAACATAAAATTTTAAATTATGCATTGTTTGTTAGTTTTTTTCCTCAATTAATTGCTGGTCCTATTGTTTATCATAAAGAAATGAGAAAACAATTAATTGATAAAAAAATAGCTGACAAAATATTTAATAATTTATCTCTAGGAATAAGTATTTTTGCTCTGGGACTTTTTAAGAAAGTAATCATAGCAGATAGCTTAGAAAGTTTTGCATCTCCGCTTTTTGAATCAGTTGAATTAGGCAACACACTTACATTAATAGAGGCCTGGGGGGCAATGTTTGCATTTACATTTCAAATTTATTTTGATTTTAGTGGATACAGCGATATGGCTATTGGTTTAGCTAGACTTTTTGGATTTAAACTTCCCTATAATTTTAACTCTCCTTATTTAGCTACAAATGTAGTTGATTTTTGGAAAAGATGGCACATTACCTTATCAAGATTTATTAGAGATTATTTATATATAAAACTTAAAGAAAAATTATTTAATTTTTCAAAAAAAAAGAGAATGGGAAATTTATCTCATTTTTTATTTTCCTTTTTTCCACTTATAATAGCTTTTACACTGTCTGGTTTATGGCATGGAGCAGCATGGAATTTCTTTTTATGGGGTTGTCTTCATTCATTCTATATAATAATAAATAGAATCTGGAAAATTATTCGAAAAGAATTGGGAATTAATCAAATTAAAAATAATTTATATAAAATATCTTGTATTTTTATAACTTTTATTTCTGTATCTTTTGCTTTCGTATTATTTAGATCTACAACTCTTGAAGTTGCTTTATCTATATATGAATCTCTTTTACCAGCAAAAACAATTTTACTTCCATCTGAATTAATTGGTAAATGGGAAAACTTTTTAACTCCTTATTTAAAATTAATACCATTATTTAATTTTAAATTTGAAGGAAATTTCATTATAAATGTTAAAGAATTTGTAGAAGGTAGCATTTTTATAATTATTAGTTTTTTTATTGTGTGGTTTTTTAAGAATAGCAACTCCTTTGTTAAAATTGAGAATAATAAACTAATTTTTCCACAATTAATAAAATATAAAATAAACAGTTTAGGGGTTTTTATTGTTTATTTTATATTTTTATATTCTTTAATATTAATGATTAATACTAAAATAATTCCTTATGTTTATTTTCAATTTTAAAAGTTGTAAAGATTTTATCTATAAATTTTGTTTCTTAGTTTTACTGTCTCCTTTGATTTATACTATTTTTTCATTAATAGTTATTGTGGATTGTAATAAAACAAAGTTTTTAAAATATGTTTTTTATCCAATACATAAAATATATGAGCCAGATAAAAAATATATTTGTGAACTGAAAAATTTAAAAAAAAAAAATAAAATAATATTTCTAGGAGACTCATCTAATCTAGCTAGAGAAAACCCAAGAGAAAAAGGAATCTCAGATTTGATTTCAGAGCAATTAAATCAAGATA
>CAZEYC010000090.1:0-4165 GCA_964516965.1 uncultured Alphaproteobacteria bacterium
GGAGGTAAAAATTTAAAAAAGTTTTGGAAAGAAGGATTTATAAAATATCCATATGATATCTTTTATTTAAATAAATATAAAAATCAAATTGTAAACAAGGATGGATTTGGAGAAAAATCATATTTAAATCTAATAAATTCAATAAACTCAAAAAAAAAAATATCGTTAGATAAATTTATTTATTCATTAGGTATACCGCAAGTAGGTCAAAGAACTTCTAAAATTTTTGCAAAACATTTCAAAAACTTTCATAATTGGTTTGAAAGTATGAAAAAAATAAAATTAGATAAAAAAAATACATATAATCAACTAATTAATATTGATGGTATAGGACCAGATGCATTAAATGATATTAAGAATTTTTTTGATAAAGAGAAAATTTTAATTGTAAAAAAATTAAGCAAAGCTTTAGATCAAATTGAAGAATATAAAATAAATAAAAATATTAATTCAAGAATCTCTGAAAAAGTCATTGTTTTTACTGGAACTTTAAAGAATATATCTAGAAGTGAAGCAAAATCTAAAGCAGAGGAACTAGGTGCTAAAGTTGCAAGCACAGTATCAAATAACACTGATTTTGTTGTGGTTGGTAAAAATTCAGGAAGTAAAGAAAAAAAGGCTAAAGAATTAAATATAAAAATATTGAAAGAAAATGACTGGATTAAATTAATTTCTAAATAGGATTAGTAGCATCTTTTAACCAAATTTTTTCTTCATAAGTTAGATAACGATATATTTTATCAAAAACTTTTTTATGATAAATATTTAGCCAATTTTTTTCTTTATTAGTTAACAATTTCTCATTTATTAATTTTTTATCAATTGGCACTAAAGTTAAAGTTTCAAAAGTTAATAAATTATTTTTTTTTACAACTAGGATCATGTTCTCAATTCTAATTCCATATTTTTCTTCCTTATAAAATCCAGGCTCGTTTGTTAAAATCATACCTTCTTTAAATTTTGTTTTTGATAATTTTGAAATAGAAATTGGACCTTCGTGCACGGACAAATAACTCCCTACTCCATGTCCTGTTCCGTGATCATAATCTAATTGTTCTTTTTTTAAATATCTTCTAGCAATTTTATCTAAAATCATACCAGTTGTATTGTAAGTAAAATATGTATTATTTAAGCTTAAATTACCTTTAAGAACTCTTGTAAACCTATCTTGTTGTTCTAATAAAGGTTTATTTCCTAATGTAACAGTTCTTGTTATATCGGTTGTGCCATCTACATATTGAGTTCCAGTATCTAATAAATACAAATTATTTTTTTTTAAAATTTTATTACTTTCATTAGTTGCTCTGTAATGAATAATTGAACTATTTGAACCAAAGGCAGAAATTGTTTCAAAACTAGGGCCCTTATATAAATAATTATCTTTTTTAAAACAATTTATTTTTTTAGATGCCATAATTTCAGAAACTTTTTGATTCTTATTTATTGATTTATCAAGCCAAAATAAGAATTTACATATAGATACACCGTCTCTTATATGTGAATTTCTCATACCATTAATTTCTACAGAATTTTTTATACATTTTAAATAATTACATGGATCTTGCTCATAAAAAACTTTAACTCCAATTTTTTGTAAAAAATTATCAATAAAATAAGGTGTTTTTGAAGGGTCTAAATAAATTTCTCTATTACAAACAGCAAAATTAATAAGAATATTCTTTAAATTATTAAATTGAGATATTTTTAAATAATTATTAAAAAATTTTTCTATTTTTTTAGAATTTTTTTTAATAAAAAAAAAATTGATATAATTTAAACTAAATAATAAAAAAGATTGAACTGTTGGTGTATATTTAATTTCATTACTTCTAATATTTAATAACCAAGATATTGATTCAGGTGAACAAAAAAAAAAATTTTCAATTTTCTTTTTTTTAAATAATTTATTAATTATTGAAAACTTTCTTTGAAATGATACGCCTGAATATTTTATTTTTCTTATTGTATAATTATTTTTTTTTTGTTTGTTTTTTTTCTTCCAAATATTATCTAAAAGAATACTTTCGCTAATTACAATCTTAGATCCCTTTTTTTCTATAAGATTTTTAAAAAAATTATAATTTCTACTTGTAAACAACCAAGAATCCAGGATTATTTTTTCGTTTCTTTTTATATTCTCTTCTAGCCAAATTATAGGATTCTTTAATCTTATATTAAATATTCTAAAAAGATTAGCATCTAATTCTTTTTGAATCTGATTTATATATCTACCATCTGTAAAAATTATTGTTTCTTTTATAGAAATTATTACAAAAGCATACGAACCAGTAAATCCAGTTAACCATTTTATTCTTTCATCTTCTTCTAGAATAAACTCATTCTGAAATTTATCAGTTCTTGGTAAAAGATAATAATTACAATCCTTATTTTTTAATTCATTTCTTAATAAATTTATTTTTTCCTTATAACTAAATTTTTTTTTCATCTTTTTTATTACACACGTTTAATAAAATTCTCTAAAACAATTTTTGTTTCACTTAATTTATCAAAAACAATTTCATATTTATCATCTATAATAAATTTAATTATTCCGTATCCATATTTCTTATGAAATATTTCATCTCCAATCTCAAATTTATGTTCTTGATCATAAGACTCTCTGTTTTCTAATAAATTTTCTTTATTTTTAAAAAGCAGTTGATTAGGATTTTTTTTTCTATCTTCATATTCCTCTTGATCAACAATAAAGCTTTCATCTTCTTGAAAAAAATTCTCATCTGTTTCTATATTCTCCTTTGGTAATTCTGATAAAAATCTTGAAGGTTGACTGAAATTAAATGTTCCATTTATAAATCTTCTTTTAGCAAATGAAATATAAACCTTTTTTTTTCCTCTAGTTATTCCTACATAAGCAAGTCTTCTTTCTTCTTCTAAAGCTTTATTTCCTTTTTCTTCTAATGATTTTTGATGAGGAAATAATCCTTCATCCCAACCAGCTAGAAAAATATTCTCAAACTCTAGCCCTTTAGCTGCATGCATTGTCATTATACTTACTTTGTCACTTTTATAATTTTTTTCGTTATCTAAAACTAATGATATGTGCTCTAAATATTCATTCATATTAGAATGATCTTGAAGGGCATTTATCAATTCTTTAAGATTTTCCAACCTGCCAGGGGCTTCTATAGACTTATCTTTTAGCCACATATCAGTGTATCCAGATTCATCTAAAATAACTTTTGCTAACTCAATATGATTAATTTTATTTATTTTTCCTTTCCATCTTTCAATATCTTCAATAAACTTTTTTAAATTATTTCGTGCATTAGCTGTCAATTCATCAGTCTCTATAATTTTTTTAGAAGCATCTAATAATGACATATTAGAATCACGAGAAAATTTGAATAATTTTTGAAAAGTAGCAGTACCAAGACCTCTTTTTGGAACATTACAAATTCTTTCAAAAGCTAAATCGTCACTGTTTTTATTTACTATTCTAAAATATGCTATTGCATCTCTTATTTCTAATCTTTCATAAAATCTAAATGCACCTATAACCCTGAAAGGTATGCCTATCTTTATTAATCTATCTTCGAATAATCTTGTTTGAAAACCAGCCCGTACTAAAATTGCAATTTCATTTAACCTTGTTCTTTTTACCTTTAATTTTTCAATTTCTAAAGAAATATTTTTTGCCTCATCTTTACCATCTTCAAAAAAATAAAGTTTTATTTTTTCCCCATTAGATGCATCTGTCCATAAAGTTTTGCCTAATCTATCTTTATTGTGTTCGATTAATTTACTAGCTGCAGCTAATATATGATCGGTTGACCGATAATTTTCTTCTAATCTTATTATTTTTACATTTTTAAAAGCATCTGGGAAACTAAGTATATTTTTTACATCTGCTCCCCTCCAACTATAAATTGCTTGATCGTCATCTCCTACACAACAAATATTTTTATGTTTTTTTGATAAAAACTTTAAAAAAGTATCTTGGCATGTGTCAGTGTCTTGATATTCATCAACTAAAATATATTTAAATTGATTTTGGTATTTTTTTAAAACATCTAAATTCTCACGAAAGATTTTAACAGGTAATAACAATAAGTCGCCAAAATCCGCAGCATTTAAAATCTTTAACCTTTCTTGATATTGTATATACAATTTACTTATATTTAGAGTTTTTCCAAATTTAAATTTA
>CAZEYC010000091.1:0-4137 GCA_964516965.1 uncultured Alphaproteobacteria bacterium
GATTTGGATCTAGGACATTATGAAAGATTTACTGGCGTTCCAAATATGAAGGATGATAATTTAACATCAGGTCAAATATTTTCTAATGTATTATTAAAAGAAAGAAGAGGCGATTATCTTGGTTCTACTGTTCAAATAATACCGCATGTTACAAATGAAATTAAAGAATTTATTCTAAAAAACACAAAAAAAGATGATTTTGTTCTTTGTGAAATAGGTGGAACAGTTGGAGACATTGAAGGATTACCTTTCTTAGAAGCTATAAGACAATTAAGAAACGAGTTAGGAAAAGAAAATACTTTATTTATTCATTTAACACTTGTTCCATATTTAGAAAGTTCAAGAGAATTTAAAACCAAACCCACACAACATTCAGTTAAGGAGGTCTTGGGTCTTGGAATACAACCAGATATATTATTATGTAGATGTGAAAGACCTTTACCTGAAGAATCTAAAAAAAAAATAGCTTTGTTTTGTAATATAAATGAGAATTCAGTAATTCCAGCTGTTAATGTAAATAACATTTACGAAGTCCCTAGAAATTTACATAAAAATGGTTTGGATAAAGAAGTTTGTAATTTTTTTAATTTAAAAGTAAGAAAACCTAATTTGAAAAAATGGGAATTAATTGAGAAAAGAATATCTAATCCTGAAGGTAGTGTCAGAATAGGACTAGTAGGTAAATATAATACTCTAGAGGATTCGTATAAATCATTAGTTGAAGCACTAATTCACGGATCAATCTCAAACAATGTTAAATTAAATATTGAATGGTTAGACTCTGAAATTTTTGAAAAAAATAAAAAAATTGGAGGATTAAATAGAATTAATGGTATTTTAATACCAGGCGGTTTTGGCACAAGAGGAACGAATGGAAAAATTAATGCAGCAACTTATGCTCGAGTAAATAAAATTCCTTTTTTTGGTATATGTTTAGGCATGCAAATTGCAATAATTGAGGCAGCAAGAAATTTAGCAAAGTTAAAAAACGCGAACTCTACTGAATTTGCAAAAACAAAGAATCCTGTTGTAGGTATAATGACAGAATGGATTAAACAAAATAAAAAAATAAAAACAAAGTTAAATGGAGATATGGGTGGAACAATGAGATTAGGTGCATATGGTTGTAATTTAAAAAAGAATTCAAAAATATTTGATATTTATAAAACAAATAAAATTTCTGAAAGGCATAGACATAGATATGAGGTTAATATTAATTATCTAAAAAAATTAGAAAAAATTGGTTTATATTTCTCTGGCATGTCTCCAGATGGAAAACTTCCTGAAATTGTTGAATTAAAAAATCATCCTTGGTATATAGGCGTGCAATTTCATCCAGAACTAAAGTCAAAACCTTTTGAACCTCATCCTTTATTTATATCTTTTATTAAAGCTGCAATTGATAGATCTAGATTGGTTTAAGAAGTAATTAAATGAAAAAAAACATCATTGTTAAAATAGGCAATGCCTCTATTTCAAATAATCTTCCATTAACACTAATTTCAGGACCATGTGTTATTGAAAGTAAACAACATGCAATAGATGTTGCTGGAGAAATTAAAGATGTTTGTTCACTTTTGAATATAAATTTTATTTTCAAATCATCATTTGATAAAGCTAACAGAACAAGTATAAAAAGTGCAAGAGGCATAGGACTTAATAAATCTTTAAGTATTTTTTCTGAAATAAAAAAGAAAATTAAATGTCCTGTAACAACAGATGTTCATGAACCTGATCAATGTAGCAAAATTTCAAAAGTTGTTGATTTACTTCAAATCCCAGCTTTTTTATGCAGACAAACTGATTTATTGGTTGCTGCAGGAAAAACAAAAAAACCAGTAAATGTTAAAAAAGGACAATTTTTATCTCCATCAGAAGTTTCAAATGTAATTAATAAAATTAAAAATAATAATAGGATTTTATTAACAGAAAGAGGATACAGCTTTGGTTATAATAATTTAATATCTGATATGAGATCTCTTGCTATTATGAAAAAAACTGGACTTCCTGTTATCTTCGATGCAACACATTCTGTTCAACAACCAGGTGGATTGTTAAAAAGTAGTGGTGGACAAAGAGAATTTGTTTCTGTCCTTGCTAAAGCAGCTGTATCAGTTGGAATAGCAGGGGTGTTAATTGAAACTCATAATAATCCAGATAAAGCACCTAGTGATGGTCCTTGCATGGTTCCGTTGAAAGATCTTCAAGTTTTGTTAGAAAAATTAATAGAACTTGATTTTATTACAAAAAATAATTAAAAAAAATTTCTATGGAAAAAATAGAAAAAATAATAGGAAGAGAAATTATTGATAGTAGAGGTTTCCCTACTGTTGAAGCTGAAGTTCATCTTGATAATGGTCACTTTGGTAGAGCATCAGTGCCTTCAGGTGCATCAACAGGAAAATTTGAGGCATATGAGTTAAGAGACGGTGATGATAAAAGATTTTTAGGAAAAGGTGTATTAAATGCTGTAGATAATATAAATAAACTAATATCAGAAAATTTAAAAGGTCAAAATCCAAGTGATCAACAAAATATTGATAAATTATTAATAGAATTAGATGGAACTGATAATAAAAAAAAATTAGGAGCTAATGCAATATTAGCTGTCAGTATAGCTAATTGTAAAGTTGCTAAAAATAAATTTAACTCCAATGAAAATTCATTAATGCCAGTTCCGTTAGTTAATATTTTAAATGGAGGAGTGCACGCAGATAATGGGTTAGATATTCAAGAATTTATGATTGTTCCTGTTAGCGCAAATAATTTTAAACATGCAGTTCAAATTTCCTGTGAAATTTTTCAAACTTTAAAAAAAATATTATCAGATAATTCATTATCAACAAATTTAGGTGATGAAGGTGGTTTTGCTCCTCAACTTAAAAATCATAATGAAGCACTTAGTTATTTAATTAAATCTATAGAAAAAGCAGGATATAAACCAGGTGATGATGTTTATATCGCTTTAGATGCCGCTTCTTCTGAATTTTATGATAATAAAAATTACAATATTTCAGGAGAAAATAAAAATATTGGATCAGATGAATTAATTAAATATTACGAAAAAATGATTTCTTCCTATCCTATAATTTCAATTGAGGATCCAATGTCAGAAGATGATATAGATGGATGGAAAAATATAACAAAAACTTTAGGTAATAAAATACAATTAGTAGGTGATGATTTGTTTGTAACTAATGTTGTAAAACTTAAAGAAGGGATTAAAAATAAAATTGCAAATTCAATACTAATTAAATTGAATCAAATCGGTACAGTAACAGAAACTTTTGAAGCTATAAATCTTGCAAAAAATAATAATTATAATAACATAATTTCCCACCGATCTGGTGAGACGGAAGATAATTTTCTTGCAAATTTAGCTGTTGATTCAAATTCTGGCCAAATAAAAACTGGATCCATGGCCAGATCAGAAAGATTATCTAAATATAATGAATTAATCAGAATTGAAGAAAATATTAACAGTAAATATCCAGGAAAAAGTATTTTTAATTTTTTAAAATGAAAGATTATTTGATTGGTCTTTTTGTAATATTAATACTTATATTATTTTCTTATATATTTATAGGAAATAAATCTATTTTTACTTATTTAAAATTACATAAAGAATTAAATATAAATAAAGAAATTGAGAATACCTTAAACAAAAAAAATAAAGAATTAAAACAAAATATAAAAAAATTAAAAGAAGATACCTTAGATCTTGATTATTTAGATGAAATCGCTAGAGAAAAACATAATTTATCTAAAGAAGATGAAATAATTATTTTTAATAACAAAGAAAAGAAAAAAGAATAAATTGGTATCTTTTAAAAATAATAAAATAATCTCTGAACCAATAGAAAAAATTTATAACTTAGTTGCTGATGTAAAAAAATATCCAGATTTCTTACCTTGGTGCAATGATATAACAATAAAGAAAAAAACAAAAAAATATATTATAACTAGGGTAAAAGTTGGATTTCAAAACATAAATGAAAATTATTTATGCAAGGTTTTACTTTATCCTCAAAAAAGAATTACTTTAGATTATATTAGCGGACCCTTTGAATATCTTGAAATAGACTGGAAATTTAAAAAAGTTTCAAAAAACAAAACTGATGTCAGTTTCTTTTGTAA
>CAZEYC010000092.1:0-4123 GCA_964516965.1 uncultured Alphaproteobacteria bacterium
ACAAATGTTGCAATAATTTCAGATATATTTTCTATTTCAAATGTTAGTGATGCAGGAGACTCCATAAAAATTATTTTTGTTTTTTTATTTATTTTCTTTTTTATACTTTCAATGTTAGTTGGATCATAAAAATCAATATTAACTCCAAATCTTGAAAGAATTTTATTTGCAAATTTTTTTGTTGGATAATAAGAACAATCAGAAATTAAACAGTGATCATCTTTTGATAAGAATGATAATAATGAAATAGATATAGACGACATTCCTGAAGATGTTGCTATTGTTCTATATCCATTTTCAATTTCAGCTATACTATTTTCCAAGGCAAATGTTGTTGGCGTTCCGTATCTTCCATAATATGTTTGTTTGAATCTATTTTTGATAGCCTTACCCAATTCTTTTGTATTTTTAAACAAAACTGTAGATGTTCTATAAATTGGTGGATTAACAATTCCATAGTTTTCAAAAGGTTTTCTTCCTGCTAGTAAAATTTTTGTATCTTTTTTAATCTTTTTCACAAGGACTTTCCTCTATAGTTCCCCACTCAGACCAAGAACCGTCATAGATTTTAATATTTTTATTCTTATCTATTAATTCTATAGCAAACTTTATTATACACGCAGTGACACCAGAACCACATGAACAAATTATTTTTTTTTCTAAATCTATATCTTTTTTTTTAATTAAATTTAATATTTCTCCATTTTTAATAAATTTTTTTGATTCTTGATCAATTAATTCATTAAAATATAAATTTTTACTTTTTGGTATGTGACCAGATTTCATGTTAGGTCTAGGTTCTTCACTAATACCTGAGAACCGATCAGGAGATCTAGCATCTAATGTTTGGTATTCATTGGTAGTTATATTATCTAGAACTTCTTTATAGTTCACAATTAATGACTTGTTCAGATTTGCTCTATAGTTTGTACTTTTTAATTTATTAATTTTATTTAAAGATTCGCCACCAGCATCAAGCCATGCAGGAAAACCTCCATTTAGTATACTTACATTTTTATGTCCAAAGGCTTTAAACATAAACCAAATTCTTGCGGCAGAAAACATTCCATACGTATCATAGATTATCAAGTGATCATCATGTTTTATTCCCAAAGATGAAATTTTTTTTGAAAAATATTTACTATTAGGCATCATGTGAGGTAATTTAGATTCTTGATCAGAAATTTCTTCTAAATCAATAAATAGCGCATTAGGTATATGTTTTTCTTTGAAGATTTCAAAAGCATTTAAGCCACTTGCGGGCATATGCCATGTGCTATCAATAATTTTTATTTGTGGATTATTTAGATTCCTTTTTAACCAATCTATTTCAATTAACTGATTCATTTTATCCAGCTTGGGATAGGTAAATTTTTACTTTTTAAAAATTTTTTATTATAAATTTTACTAAAATATCTAGTGCCATAATCACAAAGTATTGTAACTATAGTTGAGCCAGGACCCAATTTTTTAGCAAGTTTTATTGCTCCTATAACATTAATTCCAGTAGAACCACCCATTACCAATCCTTGTTCCTTTAACAAATCAAAAACTATTTTTAAAGCTTCTTTATCATTAGCTTGAAAACTTTCATCTATTTTTGCTTTTTTTAAATTTTCAGTTATTCTACTTTGCCCAATACCTTCAGTTATAGATGAACCTTTTGATTTTAGTTCTCCATTTGCATAATAATTGTATAATGCAGAACCCAAGGGATCTACTAAACCAATTTTTATTTTTTTATTCTTTTTTTTTAAAAAACAACCTATACCGGCAATTGTTCCACCAGTTCCAACAGAACAAATAAAACCATCAATTTTTCCTTTTGTATCATTCCAAATTTCTGGACCTGTAGTTTCATAGTGAGCTTTAAAATTTGCTAAATTATCAAATTGGTTTGCCCAAAAAACACTTTTTCCTTTATTTTTAATTTTTATTTTATTTGCTAATGTTTCAGAATAACGAACATAATTTTTTGGGTTAGAATAAGGTACAGCTGGCACTAAGATTAAATCGGCTCCATACGTTCTTAATTCATTCTTTTTCTCTTCACTTTGTGTTTTTGGCATAACTATTACTGATTTTAAGCCAAATGAATTTCCAACTAGGGTTAAACCTATTCCCGTATTACCTGCAGTTCCTTCAACAATAATTCCATTTTTATTTATTTTCTTTTTTTCAATTGCATCTTTTAAAATATACAGGGCAGCTCTATCTTTAACAGATTGTCCTGGATTTAAGAATTCAGCCTTACCTAGAATATTACATCTAGTAAGCTTTGATAACTTTTCTAATTTTATTAAAGGAGTATTTCCAATTAATTTTGTAAAACTATTTTCAGTTTTCATTTTTAACATGGCTCCCGGGGAGGGATTCGAACCCCCGACAAGCTGATTAACAGTCAGCCGCTCTACCAACTGAGCTACCCGGGATAAATAAAATATATATAAAGTAATTTATTTTAACATTTTATAAATATTTTTTTTTGCAATTTTAATCTTTTTTTTAACAAAATATAGTAATACTTAATACTATTATTAAAATTATGCTTTTAAAATATTTATGTTAAAAAATATAAACAGAAGGTTTTTTTTAAAAAAAACAATTAATTCTTTTATTTCATTTATTATTTTTAATAATTTTTTGGTATTATTTTTTAAAAAAAGAAAAAATATAAAAGTAGATAATTTAACTGATAATTACTTTTTTGCTTTAGAAAAATATAGAATAGAAACAGTAAATGATATTTTTACTTTATATTTAAAAAATGATAGTAGTGGAAAAAAAATTATCCGTAATATTTCTAAAAGAAGAACTATAAATAATTATTTACATAAAATTAATACTAAATATTTGTGGAAAAATAGAATGAATATTAATATTTAATAAAAGAAATATTCAATGAACAAAATACCATTAACAAAAGAAGGCGAAAAAAAGCTAAGAAATGAATTAAATGATTTAAGGCTAAAAAGACCAAAAATCATCAAAGCTATAGCTGAAGCTAGAGAACATGGAGATTTAAAAGAAAATGCTGAATACCACGCAGCAAGAGAACAACAAGGAATGATAGAAGCAAAAATAAAATCTATTGAGTCTAAATTAAGTAATGCTGAAATTATTGAAACTAATAAAAATAATAATGACAAGAACACTGTTATTTTTGGATGCACAGTTGAATTATTAAATATGACTAATAATAATAAAATAATTTACATTTTAGTTGGGGAAGACGAAGCTGATACATTACAAAATAAAATTTCTTTCAACTCGCCTATAGGAAAAGGTTTAATTGGAAAAAAAGTTGGTGATGAATTAACAATTTCAGTTCCAAAAGGAGACTTAAATTTGAAAATAATTAAAATTTTATAGTGGAGGCCCGGACCGGAATCGAACCGATGTACAAGGATTTGCAATCCTCTGCATAACCACTCTGCCACCGGGCCATATTTTTTTAATAGTATAATGTAATTTATAGTCTAAATTTTTTAAAGCATTAAAATATAAGATTATGACAGATTTTATCATTGCAAGAAAGAATATGATTTCTAATCAATTAAAAGTAAACAATATCATAGAAAATAATTTATTAAGCGCCATTGAATCTATACCTAGAGAAATCTTTCTACCTAGTAGATTACAAACTAAAGCTTATCTTGATGAAGATATAGAAATATCAAAAGACAGATATTTAATTGAGCCAAGAATATTTGCACACATATTAAAATTGTCAAAGATACAAACTACAGATAATGTTTTAGATATTGCATGTGCTAGCGGATATACATCTTCGGTGTTATCAAAATTAGCGAATCAAGTCATAGGAATCGATAATAATAAAGATCTATTAGATATCGCAGAAAATAATGTGAAAAACTTAGATATTATAAATGTTCAATTCTTATTTTCAAATCCAAAGAATTTTTCAAAAAAAAATATTAAATTCGATTTAATTTTTATTTTTGGAGGCGTTGAATTTATACCTAAAAATATATTAGAATTATTAAAAGATGATGGTGGTAGATTAATAACAGTTTTATACAAAAATACTGAAAAGTTAGGAAAAATTTATTTAATAAAAAAAATTAAAAAAAAAATAACATCTAGATTTTATATGGTGTCA
>CAZEYC010000093.1:0-4114 GCA_964516965.1 uncultured Alphaproteobacteria bacterium
TGGTGAATTTGGTGATAGAATTTCAGGTGGTCAAAGACAACGTATAGCTATTGCAAGAGCATTATATGTAGATCCTAAAATATTGATATTAGATGAATGTACTAATTCTTTAGATTTAGACACGGAAAGACAAATAATTAATGAAGTAAACTCTCTTGAAGGAAAAAAAACTATCATTATGATTACGCACCGCTTATCAACTTTAAAAAATTGTGATCATATTTATAAGATAGATAAAGAGGGACTAAAACTTGAAAAAAGTTAAATAGTTGTACATTTAAATAAAGTTGAGAACCCAAAAGACGAAAATTAACTTCATAAAATTTAAGAATTCTTTAACTTATTTTTATAAAATATAAATGAATAAAAAAATTTTGTTAATTGGTGGCGCCGGCTATATTGGAACAGTCTTAATAAGACATTTGCTTGATAAAAAATATCATGTAACTTGTTTGGACAACCTAATTTACAATCATTCCAATTCATTAAGTGAATTTGAAAAAAACAACAAGTTTAATTTTGTTTTTGGAGACTTAAGAGATGATTTCTTGATGAATAAATTATTAAACAAATGTGACGCTATCATAATTCTCGCCGGTTTAGTCGGCGATCCTATAGTAAAAAAGTATCCAGAAATTTCAGAGAAAATCAATAGTGCCGGGACCAAAAGATTAATAAATAACTGTAAAAATAAAAAAATCGAAAAACTCATTTTTGTATCCACATGCTCAAATTATGGTTTAAGCGATACCGATTTGCCTCTAAATGAAGAAGCGGAACTTAAACCAATATCTTTATATGCAAAACAGAAAGTAGAAGTAGAAAAATATATTTTATCACAAAAAAATAGCCTAGATTGTAATCCAACTATTTTAAGATTTTCAACTGCATTTGGATTATCTCCAAGAATGAGATTTGATTTAACAATTAATCAATTTACTAAATCTATATTTGAGAATGAGAAATTAGAAGTCTTTGATTCTAATACTTGGAGGCCGTATTGTCATGTAGAAGATTTTGCAGGAGCTTTAGAGCAGATACTAAACGCTAATAAAAAAGTGACCAATTTTCAAGTATTTAATGTTGGAAATGATAATAATAATTTTACAAAAAAACAAATTGTTGAACAAATAATTAAATTTATCCCTGGTAATAAAGTTGTATTTACAGATAAAAAGAAGGATCCAAGAAATTACAAAGTAAATTTTTCAAAAATTTATGAAACTTTAAATTTCAAAATTAAATATACGGTGGCTGATGGAATAGAAGAAATGATTGATTTTTTTAAAAAAAATAAAAAAAAACTGAATACGTTTAAGCATCCAAAATATGGAAACAATATTATAAATATAAATTAATAATGAAAGATATCTCATCTAAACTTGTAGTTCAAAAAATCCAAAAAGTTATAGGAAAAGGATCCCATCAACTTCATGAACCTTTATTTTTTGGAAAAGAAACAAAATATTTAAAAAATACTATAAAACAAAATTTTGTATCTTCTGCTGGCAAATACGTTAATAAATTTGAAGAAAAAATAGAGAAATTTACCAAAGCTAAATTTGCTGTTGCAGTAGTAAATGGAACTCAAGCAATTTATATTTCTCTTAAAGTTTGTGGGATTAAAAAAAATGACGAGGTTTTAGTGCCCGCATTAACTTTTATAGCCACAGCAAATGCAATAAGTTATCTGGGTGCACACCCACATTTTGTAGACTCAAGTATAGAAAACTTTGGAATTAATTGTATAAAGCTAGAAAATTATCTTAATAAGATTGTAATATTTAAGGGCAACAAGTGCATAAATAAACTTACTGGCAAAGTAATTAAAGCAATAATACCAGTGCATGTTTTTGGACACCCATGTGATATTCAAGGTGTAATTAAAATTGCAAAAAAATATAAGCTAAAAGTAGTGGAAGATGCAGCGGGGGCTCTTGGAAGTTTTTATAAAAAAAAACATCTAGGAACTTTTGGAGATGTAGGTTGCATCAGTTTTAATGGAAATAAAATTATTACTACTGGTGGAGGCGGAATGGTAATTACAAATAAAGCAATATTAGCTAAAAAAATCAAACATCTAACTACAACAGCTAAAATTAAGCATAGATGGGAGTATATGCATGATGAAATTGGCTATAACTTCCGTATGCCCAATTTAAATGCAGCTTTGGGCTTAGCCCAGGTTGAAAAAATAAGCATGTTTATAAAAGCAAAAAGAACGCTATTTAAAAAATATTATAATGTTTTTAATAGAATAAAAGGTATTTCCATATACAAAGAGCCAAAAAATGCAAATAGCAATTATTGGTTACAAACATTAGTACTTAATAAAAAAAACATTGATTTAAAAAATAAAATTTTAAAAGAATCAAATAAAAAATTAATTTACACGCGACCTGTTTGGAAATTAATTTCAGGGCTTAAACCTTATAAAAAAAATCAAAAAATGAATTTATCTGGATCTAAAGAAATTTATAATAAAATAGTAAACCTACCAAGCAGTCAAAGTTTGATTTTAAAATAGACTTATGAAAAAAAATAAAACGATAATTATTGCTGAGATAGGGGTAAATCATAACGGAAGTATTAAACATGCAAAAAAACTTATAGATATTGCAAAAAGGGCAGGTACTAATTATGTAAAATTTCAGACATTTAAAGCAGAGAATATAGTTTGCAAAAATGCAAAAACTGCTCAATATCAAACCAATAATTTAAAAAAAAAAATCACACAATTTAACTTGCTTAAAAGACTTGAATTATCAGAAATCAAACATAAAAAAATTATTCAATACTGCAAAAAAAAGAGCATTAGTTTTATGTCAAGCCCGTTTGATTTGGAAAGTTTGAATTTACTTTACCGTTTAAAAATTTTTGACACCAAAATACCTTCAGGCGAAATAAATAACTATTTCTTGTTAAAAAATATAGCAAAGAAGTCAAAAAGAATATTTATTTCATCAGGAATGTCGACATTATTTGAAGTGTCTCAGGCTATAAAAATTTTAATTAATAATGGTGCAAAAAGGAAAAATATAACTGTTTTACACTGTCATACAGATTATCCAACTCAACTTGTTGACGTAAATTTATTTGCAATGAAAAATATAGAAAAAAAATTACGAATAGATGTAGGATATTCTGATCATACTCTTGGTAATGAGACAGCTATTGCAGCCGTTGCTCTTGGCGCAAAGGTTATTGAAAAACATATAACATTAAATAAAGCTATGAGTGGCCCCGATCATGCAGCAAGCATGGAACCAAAGAATTTTTATAATTATGTAAAATTAATAAGAAATACAGAAACTTTACTTGGTAGTTATTTAAAAAAACCAAGCAAAACTGAACTAAAAATTAAAAAATTGGTTAGGAAATCAATTGTTGCAAAAAAAAATATAAAAAAGGGTGAAATATTTTCTGAATTTAATACTATTTGCAAGAGACCTGAAGGTGGTATTTCTCCAATTTATTGGAACAAAGTTATAGGAAAAAAATCAAAACATGAGTTCAGAGTGGATGATTTTATATCTTTGAAATGAAAGTTTGCATTATCACTAGTACAAGAGCAGATTTTGGACTCTTAAAAAATTTAATTTTCAAAATTAAAAAAAATAAAAGTTTTTCTCTAAAGGTCATAGCATCTGGTACGCATTTTTCCAAAAAGTATGGTTATACCTACAATGAAATTAAAGAAAGTAAAATTAAAATAGATAATAAAATAATAAGTAAATTTAACTCTGATAATTCTGAAGGAATATCTCAAGTAATGGCTAAAAGCATAATAGAATCATCAATAATATTTAATAATTATCAACCCAATTTATTAATTATATTAGGAGATAGGTATGAAATTTTAGCTTCGGCTATTTCTGCTCATCTTTGCAGAATTCCAATAGCGCATATACATGGGGGAGAAGTCACAGAGGGAGTAATTGATAATGCATTTAGACATTCTATAACAAAAATGTCTCACGTCCATTTTGTAGCAAACACAATTTACAAGAAAAGAGTAATTCAATTAGGTGAAAGCCCACAAAATGTTCATGTGGTGGGAGGATTAGGAATTGATAGTATTAGCAAAACAAATTTTCTAACAAAAAACGAATTA
>CAZEYC010000094.1:0-4108 GCA_964516965.1 uncultured Alphaproteobacteria bacterium
TTAAAGAAAAATTAAAAGAAGGTAAAAATGAAAAAGAAATTACTGATTATTTAGTAGAAAGATACGGAGAATTTATTTTACTTAAACCTAAATTTAATTCTAAAACTTATTTTCTATGGCTGACACCAATTATGATTATAATATTTGGAGTTTTTTTTATAAAAGGTATTTTTAAAAAAAATTAGTCTATTTTTTTTCTGATAAAAGATTAATAATTTCTTTAGTTTTTTCTCCAAAAAAGATTTTTTTTTTTAATATTTGTTTGACTGGCAATATTCCAAAAACTGAATTACAAATAAAAATTTCTTCATATTTTAAAAGTTCTTTTAATTTTATTTTTTTTATTACAAATCTTTTTTTATTTTTTTCTAGTAATTTTAAAATTACTTCCCTCATTACACCCTCAACACCAGTAAATTTAATAATAGGCGTATAAAAAATATTTTTTTTTACTCCAAAAATATTACTCATCGTGCCTTCAATTACATTTTCACTAGAATCTAACATTATAGATTCAAATATTTTTTCACTTTTCCATTCTGATCTTGCAATAATTTGTTCTAATCTATTTAGATGTTTAATTTTAGATAAATAAGGTTGTTTTGAAATTCTAGTTTCGCAAATACCAATTTTTATTCCTGTTTTAAAATTTATTTGAGGATATTTTGGCCAATTATAAATTCCTAGAATTCGAGTTGGCTTTGTATTTCTTGGAGGATTATACCCTCTTCCGCCAACTCCTCTAGAAATTATTATTTTTAAAACAAATTTTTCTTTTTTTATTTTTTTAATAAATTTATTAATTTCTTTCTTTAAAAAATTCTCAGCAGGACATTTTATTTTTATTGTTTTGCAACCTTTCACTAATCTTTGATAATGTTCTTTCCAAAATTCCATTATGGATTTTTTTACCGCTATAGTCTCAAAAACGCCATCGCCATAATGAAGTGCTCTATCTCTAACATCAATACTATTCGATAATTTCCCATTAACTTGAAACATAAAAAAAACTACCTCACTAAAGCATCTATCATGCCTTTTGCCTTTGCTCTTGCTTCATCTAATTCCCTTCTAGGAATAGAATCTGCTACTATTCCCCCACCAGCTCTAATAGATACATTATCTTTATCTTTTATAATTGTTCTAATTAAAATATTTAAATCCATAGTTCCATCATTATTTATATATCCCATTGAACCTGTATATGGGCCTCTTCCAGTTTTTTCAATTTCACTTAATATTTCCATACATCTTATTTTTGGGCATCCTGTTATTGTTCCACCTGGGAAAATTGCTTTTATAATTTTACCTGGCGTTATACCAGTTCTAATTTTTCCTATTACATTAGAAACAATATGATGAACATGGGTATAAGATTCTAATATCATAGACTCGTTTACTTTTACAGATCCCTTAATAGTAACTTTGGACAAATCATTACGTTCTAAATCAACTAACATAATGTGTTCGGCTCTTTCTTTTTGATTTTTCAAAAGGTCTTGAGACAAAGCCACATCATAAATCCCACTGTCGCCTCTTCTTCTTGTGCCAGCTATTGGCCTTGTTTCAAGATAACCATTATTAACTTTTACTAATCTTTCTGGTGAAGAACTAATAATTGCTTTATCTTTAAAAATAGCTAATCCTGCAAAAGGTGCTGGATTTGTTTTTTTTAAGTTAAAAAAAATATCTGAAGCCGTAAATCGATTATTAATTTTTCCATGCCATTCCCGGGACAAATTTACTTGGAAAACATCACCAGCTTTAATGTATTTTAAGATTTTTTTTATGTTTTTTATATGTTGGATTGGTGGCTCTTCTTTTAATGAATTTAATAAAATTTTTTTACCAACTTTCTTTTCTACAAATAAATTTTTTCCTTTTATTTTTTTTATATCTCTTTCTACTATATTTAAAAATCTTTTATATTTTTTTTCACACAAAATGAAAGTTTCTTTATTAAAATTATCTTTAATAACTGCTATTGGTATTCTAGTTGCAAATGCTACAGGAAAATTATAACGGTGGTTATTAGGATAAATTTTCTTTTCTATTTGAGAAATTAATTCATATCCTAAATATACAAACCATCCTCCGTAAAAAGGAAAATTATTTTCTTTATAGCTACATTTTTCTTTTTTCCATTCTCTATCAAATGTCTGTAAAAAATTATTTTTTTGATCATTTATATTTTCATAATTTAAAATTATTTCCTTTTGTGGAAAGGCAAACAATATATCATATCTACATAGAGAATTGCCTCTTGCAACACTTTGTAATAAAAAAGGATATCTAAGTGGATTTAAATGATGAATATTTTGAATATCATCATAAAAATTTATTTTTCTTTTTATTAAATTAGGCTTTGAAGAATATTTTTTTGTCAATTAAGAAACTTTAAAATCGATAACCATATCTAATGCCAAACTCATCCATTCCTTGGTTTTTTTCATCAAGCATACTAGCATGTGAGACATGACTGAACATTAAGGATATTGTATCTTTTCCATAAAAATTCCATCCAATTTCTAGAGCTCCTCTATGTAAAATTTTAGAACCAAATTGAATTTTTTTATCTCCAGTTGGCACCGCTCCTTTATTAAGCTTAGTTAAACCATTGGTATAGGCGATTCCAGTAGTTCCAGAAAAAAACCATTTTTCTGATATTTTAAAATCCCATGTCAAACCTCCGTAATAAAGGCTACTACCTCCTGATGAAGTTTGTGTTAGACCTAAAATTGGTTTTGGAGACCAAAATCTATTCATGAAATTTGGCGAATTAAACATTAATTCAAAGTTATAATCAGGTCCAAAACCTTCCCTATTTGTACCAAACCAGCCCCTATCATGAGCTAAAAGACCCTGTTTTAATTCATATATTCCTAATAAATTTTTAGATTTGTCACTGAATGCGTACAAAGAATTTGTATGAGCTAAAACAACAAAAATAAAGGCAACAAATACTAGTTTAAAATTCTTCATATTATTTTTTATTTATTTTAATAATATTACATATTACCTAAAAAAAGACCAAAAATAAAGATGTTGTAATTTTACAACAATACACAAATATAATAAGAATATAGCTTTAGATTTGAAAAACATCACATATAATTCTTAAATATATGTTTATTTTATGAAAGGGATTAAAATGAAAAAAATACTTAAATATTCAGCGATATTATCATTAGCATATGCGCTAAGTGTTCCTACTGCACAAGCAGATACAGGAGGTTACGCGTTAGCACGTACTACTGACAGTCACTTCCATTCAATGATGTTTGGTAATGGCACTATCTATTCCTGTGGCTCTCAAACTGGAGGAGGACAGGAAAATTGCTTATTTGCAAGTAACAGAAGAGATTTAGGAGATGAAGTGAGTGAAGCTCGTTTAAATCGTTTAGATTGGCGAAAAGATGATGGTGAGGGATTTACTATTGGAGCAGATTATGGTTTTTTCAGAGTAGAAGTCGATGGTACTTACACAAAAGGTACTGCATTGGCATGGAGAGGTCATGCAGCTACAGGTGGTAGCGTTTGGACAGCCAGATTATTTAGTAATGTTCTTGTTGAACCATTAGATTTCTTTGAATTAATTGGAGAATTTGGTGCAATTGACCCATTAGTAAAATATAATCCAGCACATTATGGAATTAGTCCGTATGCTTTAATTGGTTATGGAGTAATGGGTGGATTTGTAGATGATTTATCATATAAAAGAATGGTTAATAAAGGTACAAGTAACAACCTTAGAGGAACTTTACAGGAAGATAATGGCATGTATGCTGGTGGTGCAATTCCAGCTGTTCAATATGGGGCTGGTTTAAATATTGGACTAGATCAATTAGTAAAGGGCTTTTCTGAAGTAACTGGAGCATCATTGCCAGAATACTTCAAACTACCTGTTGAGTTTAGAGTTGGATATCAATGGCAAGTAGGTATTGACTCACCGTTGTTTGAAAATTATGGTGAAAAGCTTGGAATTGACGATGGCGGTTGGACATATGCTGTCGGATTAAAGTGGTAATTTAATATAAATTAAACATTTTTTATATTTAATATTTTTTTTCATTTAAAAGAAGACCTTGTGAAAGCACGGTCTTTTTTT
>CAZEYC010000095.1:0-4089 GCA_964516965.1 uncultured Alphaproteobacteria bacterium
AAAACCTGAACTATTCTGGAATTCGAAAACAATAGATTTAATGTTCTTAGTATGTTGGAGATATATTTTATCACCAAAAATTTATAAAATTTCAAAACTTGGAACTTTTGTTTTTCATGATTCGTTACTGCCGAAATACAGGGGTTTTTCACCGACAGTATGGGCAATAATTAATGGTGAAAACTATACTGGCGTAACGCTTTTTAAAATTAATAAGGATATAGATTCTGGTGAAATAATAGATCAAAAAAAAATTGATATATCTCAAATTGATACTATCTCAGAAGTAATTGATAGAGTTACAGCAGGTTATATGGAAATATTAGAAAAAAATATAGAAAGTTTAATAAATAACACCGTAAAGAAAAGAAAACAAAATCATGCAATTGCAACATATACATGCAAAAGATTACCTAGTGATAATTTGATTAATTGGAATGCGTCATCTAAAAACATATATAATTTAATTAGAGCTGTTACTAAACCATATTCAGGGGCTTATACTTTTTTCAATGAAAAAAAAATGATTATTTGGGAAGCAAAATTATTGGATGAAGTAAAGAACTATGTAGGTAGGATTTCTGGCCGCGTAGTTGAAATAATAGATGGAGAAGGTGTTGTCATTCAAACTGGAGATGGGTGTATACTATTAACTTCTGTTCAGCTGGGTAATAGTAATAATGTTAAGGCCTTTAAAGTTATTAATAAGTTAAGCATTACATTAGGCATATAGGTTTTAGGACAGTAAGAAAAATCTTTTATCTTTCTTCCTTAGGATACCGTTAATCTCTATTATGTCTCAAAATGAATGATTCATTACTTGTCTTAATATCAAAAAAATAAATTAATGGGGAAAATAAATATACCATTCAATCGTGTTGATACCCAAGGTAACGAATGGAAATACATCCGACAAGCCATTGAAAGGGGCCATATATCTGGTGATGGGTCATTTACTCACAAATGTAATTCTCTATTAGAAAAAGAGCTGAGTGTTAATAGATCTCTGCTTACTACATCCTGCACACACTCGTTGGAAATGACGGCCCTTCTACTAAATATAAAACCCGACGATGAAGTAATTATACCCTCATTTACATTTGTTTCCACAGCCAATGCGTTTGTGCTTCGGGGGGCAAAACCAATTTTTATTGATATTCGTCCAGATACGTTGAACATGGATGAAACTCAACTGGAAGGATTGATTACGGAAAAAACGAAAACAATTGTTCCGGTTCACTATGCAGGTGTGGGTTGCGAGATGGATACCATTATGGATATTGCAAATAAATATGATATCCCTGTAGTAGAAGATAATGCTCACGGTCTATTTGGGAAATATAAGCAAAAGTATTTAGGTACATTCGGGACATTTGCAACACAAAGTTTTCATGAAACCAAGAATTTTTCCTGTGGTGAAGGAGGCGCTTTGCTAATCAATGATGAAAATTATGTAGAAAGGGCAGAAATTATCCGTGAAAAGGGTACAGATAGGTCAAAGTATTTTCGTGGGGAAGTTGATAAATACACATGGGTGGACATCGGTTCATCATATCTTCCATCAGATATCCTTGCTGCTTTCCTTTATGGGCAGCTTGAACAGCGAAAAAACATTCAGTCCAAACGAAAAAGAATTTGGGATACTTATTATAATGGTCTAAAGAACTGGGCTGAGGGTAATAATGTCCGTTTGCCATATAGTCCAGAGTGTTGTGCACAATCCTATCATATGTTTTATATTTTGTTTGAGTCGGAAGAGATTAGGGATCAATTCCTTGTTTACATGCATGAAAGTGGTATTACAGCTATTTTCCATTATCTGCCATTACATTTATCAAAGATTTTGGGAAAAAATGTTGAAGCAAAAGATAATTGCCCAGTCACGGAAGATATTAGTAATAGATTAGTTAGACTTCCATTCTATAATAATATTAGTCTTGACGAACAAGGTCTTATCTTAAATGCAATAAAATTGTTTTTATCATCTAAATAATATTATGCAGAATGAATCAGCAATATATAAAATTTTTTCACATCCATTTTTATATGAAACATTTCAAAAATTAATTTCAAAAAATGGCAGCAGACAGAAATTTGTAGAAGATTATCTAAAACCATTCCCTGGAATGAAAATAATTGATTTTGGTTGTGGCCCTGGATCTATTATTGAATATTTGCCAGATCAAATAGAATATGTTGGGATTGATAAAGAAAAAAACCACATTGATTTTGCAGTTAAAAAATATAGTAATAGAGGTACTTTCATGTGTACGGATATTGATGATTATTCCACAGGGAAAGTGAATTATTTTGATATGGCGCTAGCATCAGGTTTGTTACATCATATTGATGATCAAAGTAGTATAAAGTTACTAGAAACAGCAAAGATTGTCTTGAAACCAGGTGGTAATTTGGTCACCATTGATAATGTTTATGTTAATAATCAATCATTTGTAGCACGTTATATAATATCTAAGGATAGGGGACAAAATATAAGAACGCTCGATCAGTATTTAAGTATAGGTTATAGTGTTTTCTCTAAGGTTGAACACCAAATTATTCACGATATGTTAAAAGTTCCTTATACACATATAGTAATGACATTATTCAAATAGTTATATATGATTATACAAAGGAATATGTTAATAATTAAGATATAAAATGGTAGACTTACTTAGAAGTAGATCAGAGCGTGAGCTACTATATATTTTATTGGAAAGAAAATGACTAATTTGGATTGGTAACATCCTATCGATTTCAAAGCAGCTTTAATCATACTCTAGAATGGTCCGGTCCCATAAACATAAGGAATGGTAAAAATAACACAATGCACAGATCTAATTATTAGAACCGCATATTATATCTCAGAAGTACATTATAATCAAGAATCTAACAATGAATGAACAACATTTAATAATTGATTGGATTAATCGTATTCCTGAAAAAGGAATGAAAATATATATCAAAGAAAGAAAATTAAAATTAGATAAGATAATTTATATGGAACCCTTAACTAACAAAGGTGATGTAATAAGCCGTTTTTATAATCAAAATGTAAATGATTTTAGAGGTGCAACAAAATTTACTATTTATAAAATCATTGATGAAAATCCTATTTATGATTATCGAAATACTACTAAAGGTAATCGAAAAGTAAATAGTAAAATGTTTGATTTTAAAAAATTTCTTCGAACACCAGGAAGTTACGATATTCATACTACTGATAATATTCAAGAAACTAAAGACAATTTAAAAGTTTTGGAATTATATAAAGAACATTATAACCAAAGAACTTTTAATAATATTAGAGATGTTTTTGATTTATTAAATAGTATAAAAAATTTAAATTATGTAGTTTTAAGAAATTTCGAAGGATATCCTGATGAAATAAGTATTGATGAACATTTTGATGTTGATTTATTAGTATCTGACTATTATTTAGCAAAAGCAGTGCTTGATGCTGATAGTGTTCAAACAGAAAATCGTTATGAGGACGGAAGTTTTAGAATATTAAATCAAGTTATAATTAATGAACAAAAAGTGTGGTTTGATCTAAGATTTATTGGTGATGACTATTACGATATTAATTTTGAAAAAGAAATATTAGCAAACAAGATAGAGGATAAAAATTTCTTTATTCCTAACAAAGACAATCATTTATATAGTTTACTTTATCATGCGTTAATTCATAAAAACAACGTTGCTAATAATTATAAAACTATCTTTGAAGAAAATAATTTGATAGATTATAAAGAAGCATTAATACATTATATGACTTATAAGGGATTTAAATTTGTTAAACCAATGGATCAATCAGTAGGTTATAACACTATTCTAGAGAAAAACAAACAAGAGAACTGGTTATCATTTATTAAAAATGAGATCACAGTTATAAAAAAAATATTTAAAAAAACATATATAATTAATAATACTTTTAGCGGCATTATATACATTTATCCAGAAAAAAAAATAAGAAAAGTATTTAGACCATTTGATGAAATAAGAAAATTAATAAAAAAGAGAGAAGAATATTGGTTGAAAAAACTTGAAAAATTATCATTTACCCCAAACATATTAAAGATTACTAAA
>CAZEYC010000096.1:0-4064 GCA_964516965.1 uncultured Alphaproteobacteria bacterium
GGGGGATGCAAAGAAGAGTTTCTCTGGCTAGGGCTTTTTCAACTAATCCAGATCTACTCCTTTTAGATGAGCCATTTATTTCATTAGACAAAAAAATCGCTGATCAACTAAGAAATCTTTTAATAAATTTATGGAAAAAAAACAGACCTACAATTGTTTTTGTAACACATGATTTAGATGAGGCTATTAGTCTCTCAGATAGAATTATTTTTATTTCAAAATTACCAAGTAAAATTATGTTAGATTACAAAATTTACTTGCAAAGACCTAGAAATGTCGATAGTGCAAAAATTAAATCATTAAAAAGATTGTTAAGTGCCACTGTTAAAAATTAATAAATTTATTAGTTTTTTGATAAAATAACATCCATTGATTCAGTTGTAGAAATTTACAAAATAAATTTGTTGCTAAATTGCAACATTTTGACTAAAAAAAACTTATTTTACTATAAGTTAAAAAGCATAAATCTATAATAAGTGCTTGTTTTTACTTAATTATATACATAATATGCGTTTTTTATTAAAAACAGGGTATTTTGACTAGATAAAATATATTGCACTTTGTAACAAATTATTAATATTATGTATATTAATTATTATTAACTTTTTTCTTTTAGGGAGGCTTTTATGTTAGAAAAGAAAAAATTATTAGGAGCGGTTGCTAGCGTTGCACTTGCATCAGCTATGGCAGCTCCTGCGGATGCTAAAGTTACATTAATGGCTGATGAACCATCAGGTTGGGAATTCTCTGTTGATGGTAATGTTAATGCATTCTACATTTATTCTTCTGGAACTGGGGACGCTAATCTTGGCGCTGCTCATGCTGTTGGAAGAATAAATACTAATGATACTTCAAAAATTAGAACAGGTCTTTTACCTGCAAAATTTGGTTTTGGAGTACAAGGTCCGGCTTCTAATGGCGTTCAACTTAGAGGTTATTTTGGACTATACCCACAAATACAAAATGCAAATACTAAAACTGCTCGTGGTGCTCAGATAGATATGAGAGAAATCTATGCTGCTGCTTCTGGTGATTTTGGTGAAGTACTTTTTGGTAGAACTTTAAGTTTATTCCAAAGAAATGCAATTGTGCAAGATATGACATTATTTGGAGTTGGTGCTGATCACGGTGGTGATGGTGGTACTACTCTTGGTCGTATCGGTTTTGGCTATATATATCCTGACTTTAATGCGTCATTTAGATATACTAGCCCAAGTTATAACGGCACAACTCTTAGTGTCGGATTTTATAATCCATCTCAAATCAGATCTACTACTGATGGTGCAGCTGCAGCAGCTACTCATACTGGTGCTGATATGCCAAGAGTTGAAGCTGAACTTAATATTAATTTAAGTCAAATCAGTGAAGGCTCTAATTTAGTTATTTCTGGTATGCATCAAGGTGTTGATGATTCAGGTGGTGACATTGATGCTGAAGGTGTTCACGTTGGTGGAACTTTAGCTGGTGGCCCTTTTGCTCTAACAGCTCACTATTACAATGGTGAATGTTTGGGTATTACACTACAAATGGATGTCAGTGCACTAAGTAGTGACAGTCAATGTCGTGATGCTGATGGTTATTATGTTCAAGGAACATATAATTATGGATCCGGTAAAATCGGCGCATCATGGGGTGGTTCTTATCAAGACCAAGTTGGTACTGATAGCGCAACTGCTTATGATGAAAAGGAAGAGCAAGAAATGCTAACCTTTGGTATTTATCACAATGCAGCTCCTGAGTGGCTATGGGTTGCTGAGTACTCTCATGCTGAAGAAGGATGGTATGATGTAGATGCTGGTGATAAAGATGCGGAAAGTGATATCTTTTCTGTAGGTATGTTTTACCTTTGGTAGAGATATAAAGAAAGCTTTCCCTAAAAAACGATTTAGAAAAGGACGTATCTTGTAAAGTGCGTCCTTTTTTTATGTTGTTTCTTATAAAAAATAAATAATTTCCACATTTTTTATTTTTTTTATATAGTTATATGAAAAATAAAAATAATGAAATTTAACTTACAAAAAATATATAAAAATAAAAAAATAATTAATTTTCTTTTATTAATATTTTTTATTAACTTTTCTTTTCCACAAGAAATTATAGCTAAACTTTCAAATAAATATGCTGTTAGAACTTTTTACAAAGAAGCTCCTATTATGCCTGGGGCTGCAGAATACTTTATTAGATTAGAGAAAATAGAAAAAAAAATTAAACTTTTAAACAATCATCCAATTAAAATACCTTCTAATGTCCTAAAAAGAATGTTTGCGCAATTATCTTATAAATATGATCCTAAAGAAAATGCTATTCCTCTATTCTCTAGTAAAGAATTAATTCTATTATCTGATAATGTTTCAAAAGCGTTGCAAATAGCCAAACCAAATGAGGATGTTACATTTGTTATTAAAGGTCCGCATTCAAGCGCGAGATGGGCATTAAAAGAAGATAGATTAAACGCTGGAAGGATTTTTGTAGCTAATAATCAATTAAATATTATTCTAGGAGCTGTTCAAGTTAGTTTACAACCTACAATTCCTGAAAGATATCAAGGAAATGTCTGGGAAACACTAAATGTAAATTATGACATTGGTCACAGAAGAAAAGTTGCTAAATATGATGGCTATATTATTGTTTATGACGAAAAAAACAAAGGTATTTTTAGAAAATCAGCGAAAAGAAAAGATTGGTTTATTTTTACCAGTTTAGCTTATGAAAGAGCCCTTGGTGTTGAAAAAAATAATAATAAACAAGGAATGTCTGATGCTGAATATAAAGATCTACAACGACAAATAGATATGCTACAAAAAAAGATCGGTAATGACAAATCTATACCTAAGCGAAATGTAAAAAAAACGCCAAATAATCAATCTAATCAAAATTTGAAATCAAATAAATCTTCAAAAAAGAGTAATTCAGTAATTCTAGAACAAAGATTAAAAACTATTGAAAGTCTTTTCAAAAAAGGAATTCTATCTGAGGAGGAGTATCAGAGAAAAAGACAAGAAATTTTAAGTGGCATTTAAAAAGGGCATGTATCCTCCCATAAAACCTAATAAAAGAATCTTTTTAAAAGTTGATAGTTTACACACTTTATATGTTGAAGAGTGCGGTAATAAAAAAGGTATCCCTACTCTATACTTGCACGGAGGACCTGGTGGTTCAATAAATTCAAATAACAGAAGAATCTTTAATCCAAGAAAATATAGAATTATACTTTTTGATCAAAGAGGATCAGGCAAAAGCAAGCCTAACAAATTAACTAAAAAAAACACAACAAATGATTTAATAAATGATATAGAAAAAATAAGAGAAAAATTAGAAATAAAAAAATGGTTAATTGTTGGTGGGTCTTGGGGATCTACTTTAGGATTAACTTATAGTATTAAAAATCCAAATAAAGTTTTAGGTTTGATTTTAAGAGGTGTTTTTCTTGGGTCTAGAGAAGAGACTTTTTGGGCTTTTAATGACGCAGCAAAATATTTTTATCCAGAATTAATAAACAAAATTGAGAATAAAATAAAAAAAAATAAAAAAAATAATATTTTTCAAGAATTAGGTAAAATGCTTGATAGTGGGAATGAAAAAAAAAGAAAGATTGCGTCAAATATTTGGCACAATTATGAAAGAATATTGTCTATTTTAGAACCAGGAAATATAAATATTTTAAATTTTTTTAAAAACATTTCAAAACAAAAAAAAAATCCAACAAGTCCTTTTTTAGAGTGGCATTATGCTAAAAATAATTTCTTTATTAAAAAAAACGAAATTAAAATGGGATTAAAAAGAATTAAGAATATACCTACTATAATTATACAAGGTAGATATGATTTAATATGTCCTCCTAAGTCAGCCTTCTTTATTCATAAGAATCTATCAAATTCTGTACTAAAAATTATAGAAAGTAGTGGTCATGCAACATCAGAAAAAAAAATTAAATCAAATTTAATTAAGGCGATAAATGAAATTTATAAAAAAATAAAATAAATTACTTTATTTTCTTAAGAATAGAACATCCTGCAATAGCATCTCTGCCACTATCTAAATAACATGTTTCAATCTTTTTCTTA
>CAZEYC010000097.1:0-4016 GCA_964516965.1 uncultured Alphaproteobacteria bacterium
CTTTTTTCTTGATAATTAAAAAGATATCAAAAAATCATAGCCATTTTATGGCAAATAGACATTTTTTCATCTTGAACTAAATATTCCTTAATATCCCTCATTTGTTTGATGTTTTTGTTGGTAATTACAGTTAATTCCATTGTTTCGCTCAATTTAGAGTTGTTATTTGGATCAACTATTTCAACTCCGAAATCACTTTTTAGAGCAAAAAATTTAGGTTCATTATTTATTTCAGAACTGAATATCCAATGCCTTTTGTGCTGCCATCCTTTATAGCCCGGCATATCATATTGCTTAATTATTTTAACTTTAGCTTTATTGTTATTCTTGTCGTTATCAAAAAACAAAAATTCTTCTATTTTTTCTTCTTGAAAGGCAATTTGTTCAGGAGTTATTTCGCGCTTTTGTTTGTTTGTCAAACACGCCGGTAGGTCTGTTAATATTTTAAATTCAGGCTTTATATTGTCTGGTAATTTAGTCCACCATTTGTAAAGTAAATTACTTCCATATTCAATTTTTCGCATACTTTCTATTTGGTATTTATCAGTAATTGGATCTAATCTATCCTTAAATTCTTTGAGATTCGGACACAAAACACTCGTTTGATTAGCCATTAAATATTTAGCTAATTCTTTTTGATAAATGTATATTTTTTTTATTTTATCATTTTTTGACTTAGATTTAATAAATATTTTTATTTTTTCTAAAAATTTATTTACAAATGTAGCAGTTTTATTTTCAAAATCCTCAGGATAATAATGACCTTCAATTATTTTATTTTTAAAGCCTCTATCCATTTCATTTTTCTCATCTTTTTTAAAGTCCACAGGAATATCATTTTTATCTTTTTTTTCAACTCTATATAAAATGCTATGCGATAAATTACGAAGTAAGTTTTCTAATAAAATTTTTTTTGTACTTAGAGTGATATCCAAGTTGCTATTAGATATTTGATTAATAAAATTTCCTAAATACTTTTTAATATCAATATTGTTATCTTCCACAAGTATTGCTTTTTGATTTAAATTAAAATCTTTTAAATCAGTAATAAATATTGGTAACGTATTAAAATTAATTTCATTTAAATTACTAAAAAATTTTTTATCGAAGGTATATGTTGCAAAGGGCATTTAAGAAGTTAAAACCTCCATACGTTCGTTAAAGAAGCCACCCGGCCAAGCTTTTTCGAAACCACCTTGAGAATTTAAAGGAATGTGACGAACATTAGACGAACCATCTTTTGATCTTGATATATAATTTATTGAAACTTCTTCAGGTTTTAATATTCCCTTTTGCACAAGTTTTTGCACAGTTAAAATAAATATCTCGCTATGTGTTTCTAAAATAAAATTTTTGTGTTCGGATTTTTTCATGACATCAACTATTGTCTCTATTATTTTTCTTTGATTTTTTGGATGCCAATTGTTTTCTAATTCTTGAATTAGATAAGTTGAATTTGGTTTTTTAGATAATATTTGTGCCAGGAAAGGCAAGATATTAGATGGCCCCTTACCAATTTCCTTTCCATGAATGTTAAAAAATCTATTAAAAGTTAAATCTTGTAACATCAAAAATTTATCTTTCTTTGGCCAGTTCTTTCTTAAAGACCATAGGTTTCTGGAAGCACCTTTATCCCATTGCTTGCGCAAACGCACAAAAGCGTCATCAGAAATACTTTTTATCCATTCTGGAGATACTACTATTAATTTTAGATTAAGTAGAGATTTCAATTTTCTATTTAATTCTTGTCTCAGTTCTTTATTGTTGCAAATAACATCATCAAAATTATCTCCACTAGCAGATATATCAGCAGGTAAGCTAGTAAAGTCTTGTTCTTTTTTTTTTTTCTTTAAAATTCTTTTAACCTCAATAACAGTTTTTTTACCTTCTTGATCTTCAACAATAAAATCTGCGACATATCCAGAATCTGGAAAACGTACTTCTCTTTGGACACTTTTTGAGTTTTTAAATAATTTACCTAATTGTTTATGTGAATCTGAATTAATATGACCATAGAATGTACTATAGTCACTTGTTATACTTATCTCTTTATATTTCATTCCTTTCGACTTTACGTATTTTTTAAAATTATTAAAAAAGGATTTATATTGGATATTAGTACCATATCCAAATTTAGATTTTCCTGGAGCTATTTTACCAATAGCTTTTTCAATTGCTTCCCAATCAAAATCTTCCTTCATTGGAATATCATAAGAAGTTTGGGCATTATTAGCACTAGGCTGGCAAGGAACAAAACCTTGAACTGTTTTTCTTATTTGGTTTAAAAAATTATTTATTAAGTAATGAGTTGAATATTTTCGCACAAATCCATCTGAAGTAAATGCTTCATTGATATCCTCGTATATATAATTTAAAAATGAATTGAAAATCTCAAAACTTGTGTTCTGTTCTTGTCCAACACTATTTACAAATTTATGTCTTAGTTCACTTATTCCACCCATACCAATTGTAGGTGTTCTTTTAAATCTAAGATAAGTATCTTTATAAGAATTTCTGGCCATTACACAAAATTTTTTAAAACTCAATTTCTTGTTTAAGAAATTTTGTATAAAATAAAAATCAATTCCTCGACCATTTATAAATAAATTACTAAGAGCTAATATTTTTTTTTCATGCTTTTCTGCATCTGGATGTTTTTTTCTTATAGAGGACACAAAATATCTATCTTCATCTGGCGGCATTCCCTCCCAACCAGCATTACCATCAAACAATTCCAAATTACTTTGCTCACGTAAAAGATGATTAATATTTTTAAAATCTAAATTTCTTGGAAAGTTTTTATCACTAAATCTAAATAAACTTTTTATTGTTTTTTCCATCTCAAGATATTCTGTTTTATTATTACCTAATATATAACAGGTAACCAACATTGAAAAATCTTTCCATCCTATATCAAGGCCATTGCTTTTATTTACAAGCGTAGCAAGTTTATAAAAATTTAAAGCCTTAAATAAGAGTTTTATTTTATCAAGTCTAATATTAATTTTTTTATCATTAGAAAAAATTTTTTCATATTTTTTATAGCTTCGTACCCAAATATTATTTTCTTTTTGAACATCTATTTTATAGTCACTATATCCAGCACTACTTGTAAAAAAGTCAGGATTTTCTTGTGTATGACGTTTTAAAGTTTGTTTAGAATTATAATTATGTAAAAAACCAAACATACTTCTATCTGTTGGAAAACCGTATTGTTTTTGTACTCTAGTAAAACTAATAATAGTTTTATTATTAATATTTTTAATTTTTAATTTACTTACTTTAGATAATTCTAAACTAGGAAAATATTTTATTTCTATAAAAAATTTTCCAGGAACCATTTTAAACTTATTTTTGGACCTACGTATTATTGAAGAACCAATTGTGGTAATTTTAAATTTCTTATTTTTTCCACTACCTTCACCGGTGTCAGTAATAATCATTTTTCTAAAAGATCCATCAGGCATTTTGTCAGTCACATATGTGTTAGTGCCAAGCGTTTTCCGCTTAACTGTTATACCTTTACCTTTTTTTGGAGGAATATATTCTTCGTCGTATACATATTCTTCTGAGATATGATCTGAGTACAAAGATTCATTTTTATCTAAACTATGATAAAATGGTAAATTTACTGTTAGTTCTATTTGGAGAGGTTTGTTATTAGCTTGTGACGAAAAAAAATGTATTTTTCTTGCAGAAATATTTTTTATATCTTCAGAGCTGCCCTTTTCAAGTTTTATTGCGCCTGCACTTTTATTTCCACGTATCATAGCACTTGGGCGAAAAATGTTATGGACTATATCAAAAGTTTTAAGAAGTGTGGTTTTTCCGGAGCTATTCTCTCCGTAAATAAGAGTGATGGGAGCAATTTTTAGCTTTTGCTCTTTTTCGAAAGTTTTAATGTTTTCTATGGTTAATTCTTTGTACATATCCTTAATTTTTCTTAAGCGGTCCTAAAGGCTTTAAACCTTTTCTAATTCTTTTTACGTCGTTATATCCACGCATATAACCTTTAG
>CAZEYC010000098.1:0-4013 GCA_964516965.1 uncultured Alphaproteobacteria bacterium
GAAAATTATATTATCTATAATTTCATTAATTATTTTATTAACACTATTTTTTCTGTTTTATGTTTCATGGATTTTAAATAAAGGAGAATTTCAAAGTAAATATCTTGAAGAATTTATTAATAATAAATTTAAGAAAGAAGGTGTTTTTTATACTTCGATCAAGGATCCTATATTAAAATTTAATAAAAATGAGAAAAGATTAGTAATTGATGGAGAAAATTTTAAGTTTTTTAATTTTAATGACAAACAATTATCAGAATTTGATAATTTAAAAGTTTATATTGATTTAAAAACTTTGTTAACCAAAAGAAAACTAGACGCAAACAGAGTAGAACTTGAATCAGGAAGCATTAATATACCAAATGTTTTTTCCAAAACTTTATCTATCAAAAAGATTCTTTTAGAAGGAAATTTATATCCAAGGAATGACCAAATTTATCTTTCTAAATTTTCAACTAGCATTAATGATGATTTTTATCAAGGATCAGCAACAATTTATTTAGAAGAAATGACAGTTAAAGGCGTGTTAAATCAACTTAATAGAGAAAATGTATTTTATAACATGAATCTAGTATCAAACGAAATGATGTTTGATGTTGATAAATCTGGTTTTAATATTGAAGGTAAAGGAAACCTTGGCGATATAAATATTCTTGTTAAAGGTAGAAAGAATTATCAAAATAAAAAAGAGTTTATAAGTAAATACAATGTCAAAGCTACCATGAATGAGGAAGACATTGAGAAAAATTTCAAATTTAAATTAGATGATTTTTTAAATGGCCCAATTGATATGGAGGCAAGTTATTTTGTATACCAAAATGGTAAAGAAGAAATTAAAACAAAAAATAATTTAAAAAATAATTATATTTCAATTCCTTTTTTAAATTTGAAAAAAGAAAAGGATGTTGATGCTAGTGCAGAGATTGATTTTAATTTTAAAAATAAAAAATTAAATAATATAAAAATCTTAAAATATCAAGAAAATAATAAAAAATTGGATGGACAAATTCAATTTTCAAATCAAATAAAACCTTTCAAAGAATTTGAACTAAATTTTGAAAATGAAAATAAAAAAATAGAAATAAAATTAGAAAGAAACAAAGGTAAAGACAAATTATTTGTCAAAGGTGACTATTTTGATTTTACTAACATTTTAAAAGATTTTATTTTTGAGGAAGAAAAAGAAGATAATATCTTAACACAGTTCCAACCAATAATTATAACTTTAAAGTCTAAACAGATATTAGTTACAGAGAATCAAAGTATTTATAATGTAGATAGTATAATGGAATACGATAATAAGTTATTTAAAGAAATAAAATTAAATTCAGAGCTTGAGGATAAAGGTAAACATTTCATATTAGAAGTAACAGCAAAAGATAATAATCAACGTGAGTTAAAAATAAATTCAAATGATGCTGGTTTATTACTGAAGAAATTTAATGTCAATAAGAGTGGTAAGGAAGGAGAGTTTGTTTTATATGGAATTTATAATGATAATAAAGACTCTCATCCATTAAATGCAAGCGTAACAATAAGAGATATGAGATTAATTAAAGCTCCTACTTTAGCAAAAATATTAAATTTAGCCTCAATAGGAATAGTTTCAGTTTTATCTGGTGAAGGAATTTTAATTAATAAACTTAAATCAGAGTTTGTAGTTGAAAGTGGTATTCTAAATTTAAATAAATATGAAGCATATGGTCCTGATATAGGTTTTTCAAATCAAGGTAAAATTTTTTTAAAAGAGAAAGAAATAGATCTAGAAGGAGCTTTAGTGCCAATGGTTACATTAAATAAAATTATAGGTTCAATACCAGTTTTAGGTAAAATTTTAACTAATGAAAGAAAAGGAATTTGGTCATTTATTTATACTATAAAAGGCAATATGAATGAACCTACGGTTCAAGTTGATCCATTGAAATCTATAACGCCAGGTTTTATAAAAAAATTTTTTAGTGTGTTTAAAACAGAAAAAGAAGAAGAAAATTAATTTATTTTGATTACAAAATTATTCTTTTTACCAATTGAAATTTCAATTTTATTATTTATTAAATCTTTTTCAGTTAAATCTTCTAATTCATTATTTAATATTTTTCCGTTAAATTTAACAGCACCTCCTCTAATATATCTTCTTGCTTCACTTTTGCTTTTTATAAGTTTTTTATTAATGCTAATTATTTCGAAAGCTTGCATACCTTTTTGAAAAATATTTTTTTTTATAGTAAAGGTATCAGATTCTATTTTTCCATGACATAAATTTGTTGCATTATCAGCCAACAATTTTTTATTTTTGTTAATATCGCTACTAGATTGATTTTTTAATTTATTTATTTCTTCAATTTTTAACTCAGTAAATAGTTTTAAGAATTTTATAATATCTTTATCATCAGTATTCCTCCAAAATTGCCAATAACTTTCTGAAGATAATAATTTTTCATCTAACCATACAGCACCTTTATTAGTCTTGCCCATTTTTTCACCTGATGCATTGGTAAATAATGGAGTTGTTAGTCCAAAAGCTTGTTTTCTATTTATTCTTCTTATTAAATCAACACCAATGGTTATATTGCCCCATTGATCAGACCCTCCAAATTGGACAATACAATTCTCTCTTTTATTAAGTTCAACAAAATCATATGCTTGTAGAACCATGTAATTAAATTCTAAAAATGAAAGTTGTTGTTCTCTTTTTAATCTTTCATTCACACTATCCATTGTTAACATTTTATTTACTGAAAAATGTTTACCGTATTCTCTTAAAAATTTTATATAATTTATATCATCAAGCCAGGACGCGTTATCGATAAATTTTATTTCTTTTATTTTAGGGTCTTTAAGTGAGAATTTTTCTATATTATTTTTTATAGAAGCAGAATTTTTCTTTATTTGATTAATTTCTAAAAGATCTCTAGTTTTATCTTTACCTGAAGGATCGCCTACTTTTGATGTACCTCCTCCAAGCAAAGCTATAGGTTGGTGCCCTGTTTTTTGCATAATTCTAAGCAACATTAATTGAATTAAACTTCCAACATGTAAACTTTCAGCAGTACAATCAAAACCTATATAACCTGTAATTACATTATTTTCGGCAATTTTATCTAATTGTTCAACATCAGTGCATTGATGAACATATCCTCTTTCATACAGTTCTTTTAATAATTTAGATTTTGGTTTATACATACGTTAAATTCAATTAATTTTTATCTAAAATGTTTAATAAGAATATAATACTCAAAGTTATTAATAATTTTTATTATTTTTTAAAATTATAAAAGAAATGAAAAAAACAAACAAACTTGTTGCACTTGGTTTAATGAGCGGAACTTCAGCTGATGGTTTAGATATAGCATTAATTAAAACTGATGGAAAAAATAAAATTATGCTTGGCCCGTCAAATTACTATCCTTTTACCAAAGAATTTATGAAAAAAATAAAAAGACTTTTTACAAAAAAAATAAACAAAAATAGTATGAAAAAAAAGTTTTTTGTAAATATTGAGAAAGAATTCACAAAATTAAATATTAATTTAATTAATCAATTTTTAAAAAAGAATAAAATTAAAAAGAAGGATATTGATGTTATAGGTTTTCATGGACAAACAATATGTCATAATCCTAGACAAGGATATAGTGTTCAAATAGGTGATGCTCAAACACTAGCTAATTCTTTAAAAATAAAAGTTATATCTAACTTTAGACTAAACGATATTAAAAATAGTGGTCAAGGAGCACCGCTTACACCAATATTTCATTATTATTTAACCAGCAAATTTAGAAAAAAGATTTGTTTTATTAATTTAGGAGGTATTACAAATATTACATATTGCGATCATACAAATAGATATGGGATTAAAAAGCTTTTAGCATTTGATGTCGGGCCATGTTGCTCTTTATTAGATGATTGGGTAAGTCTAAGATCACAAAATAAATTTGATAAATTTGGTAATTTTGCAGAAAAAGGAAATGTTAATAAGAATGTTTTAGATTTGTATTTAAAAAATAATTTCTTTT
>CAZEYC010000099.1:0-3977 GCA_964516965.1 uncultured Alphaproteobacteria bacterium
CTCTAAGTTTTATGTCTGAAAAATATAAAGATGTTCAAAAAGAAGCTAAAAAATCAAATGCGGGTGCTTGGGCAGGTGGATTCATACTTCCATCGAAATTTAGAAAGCTAAAACGTAAAGGATTAAGAGATATACATACAGCCAATCCTTTATCTTCCGTAAACCAATTTAAGTTTGGAGAAAAAAAATAAGTAGAATAATTATAAATCTAAAAGCTCTTTTGTAAAAAGATCTTCTGCTAAATTTATAGTCTCATTTAATTTTTTAATTTCATTATTTATTTTTTTTGAACTTCTTGTCTTATTGCTATTTATTTTGTTATCTCTGATATTCTTCAATTTTTTTATAATCACTGCTAGATCAGTAGTTTTACTTAAATTCCTATTATCAATAATTTTTAAATTTATTTTTTTATCTTGTTCTTTTTCAATTTTATCTTTTGTTTTAATTTTTAATTCTTTTTTAAAAGTTTTTTTTCTTTCTAAGTCTACAATTTTACCTTTTTCATCTACTTTTTTTGTAAGCAACAAAACATTATCATTTTTTTCTGATTTTATTATTTGTTTTTTATTCTCTTCTCTTTTTTTAAAAATATTTGATAACGATATGTTGTTTGAAGCAATATTTTTTGTATCTTTATTAGATATTCCTTTTTTTTTTGTTTTATTATTAGCAAGTTTAGCTTCAATCAGGCGAAGAGTTTCTTGTATAGTTGGAGCGTTATCTTTATTATTTCCCATGAATTTAATATTATCAATTTTTTATTTTTTTTAAAGTTAACTATTTTGGAGGGCGATGCGGGAGTCGAACCCGCGACAAGCTGATTAAGAGTCAGCTGCTCTACCAACTGAGCTAATCGCCCATAAATAAAAAAAATTATCCATCTACTTTGTTATCTTTAAAATTATATCCACTTAATAATATGCCAAAACCAATAAAAAAAGATATCATTGCAGAACCTCCAAAAGAACAAAGGGGCAAAGGTACTCCTACCACAGGAATAATTCCAGTAACCATACCTACATTAATAAATATGCTTAAGAAAAAACTTGTTATAAAACTAATGCCAAAAATCTTTGAAAAAAAATTTCTGGACTCAAGACTCAACTTAATTGACCACAAAATTAATATGGCATACAAAAAAAACAAAATAAGAATTCCAAACAATCCAAACTCTTCTCCTAATACTGAAAAAATAAAATCAGTTTGCATTTCAGGTATAAATTGTAAATGACTCTGTGTGCCTTCAAGGTAACCTTTTCCAAAGAAACCTCCTGATCCTAATGCAATCTTAGATTGGGTAATATGATAATTTGCACCTAGAATATCGTTTTGTTGATCTAAAAAATTTATTATTCTTGATTTTTGGTAATTTTTTAAAAAATACCACAGTATGGGAAAACTAATAATTCCTATAAAGCCAGAAATAAAAAATGTTTTAATACGAATTCCAGATACAAAAAAAACTACTATACCTGAAAAAAGAATAATTATTGATGTGCCTAAATCTGGTTGCTTGAATATTAATAAAACAGGTATTAATAAAATTAACAATGGAACTAATATTCTTTGTTTTATATCATGGCTTTGTAACTTGATTGAATTAAAATATTTGGCTAAAGATAAAATGACAATGATTTTAAAAACTTCTGCTGGTTGCATAGTAAAAAAATATAAATCAAGCCATCTTTTAGCTCCGCTAATTTCTCTACTGAATAAAAGTGTTGCAACAATTAAAAAAATACAAAAAAGATAAAAATGATATGCATGTTGATACCAAAATTTTATATGCACTTGTGTTATTATAACTAAGAATATTAAACCAATAAATAATCTTACACTTTGTTTCAATGCCCAAGGATTCCATTGACCATCTGCAATTGAATATAACAATGCAATACCTATAGATGAGATTAAAATTAATAATAAAACAAAAGGCAAATGAATTTTATTTATGAATGAAGAATTTCTCATTTTAAATTAATTTTTTAAAAATTTTTCTCGCAATAGGAGCTGCAACTTTAGAACCACTTCCAGCATGTTCAATAACTACTGAAAGAGCATATTTAGGAGTATCATATGGTGCAAAACCAACAAACAAAGAATGATCTCTTTTATCAAATGGAAGATCCTTATTAGGAATAATCTCATCCTCTCTTTCTTTTTCAGTTATTGAACGTACTTGAACAGTGCCAGTTTTACCAGCAAATGGAATTCTAGACAATCTTGATTGATATGCAGTGCCTATTGGTTTATTAACCGCATTAAACATTGCTTCTTTAATTAAAGAAAAATACTCTTGATCTTCAACAAAAGTATTGTCTTCATTTGAAAGTTGTTTGTTAAAGTTATAATTATTAGTATTAATTTTTGGAAATATTCTTTTTCCATTATTTGCAATAATTGCTGTTGCTAATGCTAACTGTAAAGGAGTTGCTTTTAAATAACCTTGTCCGACACCTGTTATCAAGGTCTCTCCAATTCTCCAACCAACTTTATAATTTTTTCTCTTCCATGATTTAGTTGGAACTAATCCTATTTTTTCACCCTCAAGATCAATCTCTGTTTTTTCTCCAAAACCAAAACTTCTTGCTGTTTTAGCAATTTTTGCAATTCCCAATTTTCTTGCTAATTCGTAAAAAAAACCATCACAAGATTGCGCTATCGCTAATTTAGGTCCAACTTTTCTTTTATTTTCTCTTGTAGCATAACATCCTGTTTTTTTTTTGTGGCACCAACAGTAAAAAAATCTATCTCCTAATTCCAATTTACTAGTGCATTCAATTAAAGTGTTTTTTTTTATAATTTTATTTTTAAAAGCTGACATCAGAACAATTAATTTAAATGTTGATCCAGGCGAATATTCTCCTGATATTGATTTATTTAAAAGAGGAGCCAATGGGTTTTTTATAATTTCATTCCATTTTTCTTCTGTTAATCCTTGATTAAAAAAATTTGGATCAAAACTTGGAGAGGACGCAATGCCAATTAATTCTTCATTTTGAACATCAATAACTACTATTGAACCACTTTTATCTTTTAATAATGAATTAAGAAATTTTTGAAATTTAATATCAATTGTCAATTTTATATTTTTACCAGAAACACTATTTTCTCTTCTTATTTCTCTAAGAACTCTTCCAAAAGCATTTACTTCCAAATGCTTTGTGCCAGGTAAACCCCGTAAATTTTTTTCGAATTTTTGTTCAATGCCAGATCTGCCAATTTGAATATTCATATGCCCTAATATAGGATCTTTCTTAATATCTTGAGTATTTGGAGGAGCAAGATAACCAACTACATGCGCTCCTATATCACTAAATGGATACTCTCTATTTAAACCAGTTTCGATAATAATTTGCGGTAAATTAAATGAATTAACGCTAATTGCTGAAACTTCATTCCATTTTAAATTATCCTTAATTAAAAAAGGCATAAATTTCTTTTTTTTTAAAAATTCTTGTATTGCATCGTTTATTTCAAAATTAGTTAAAAAAATAATTTTACTCACTTTAGATAATATTTCTTCTGCATGTTTCTTATTTTTTGCGAACGCTAAAACACGAAATGTATTTTTATTTAATGCAAGTAGTTCGTCATTTCTATCAAATATTTTTCCACGAATAGGAGTTAATAATCTTAAACTAATTCTATTTTTATTAGCTAATAATTTATATTGATCTGTTTTGTAAACTTGAAGATATATTAAGCGGCCTAATATCCCTGTAAATAAAAGACCTTTTCCTGCCCCTAACAAGAAAGTTCTTCTATGTAGTAATTTTTCAAAATTTCGATATCTATACATTTTTAATCTAATTATTCTTTTGTTTTAAATTAAATTTTTTTAGAAAAAAATAACAGATAATATAACTTATTGGAAAGAATAATAAATTTATAAAAATTTGGTAAAAGATTGATGTTGTAAATGTAATCTTAAAATTAATAAAAGAAATTAATCCTAAAAAACCTATAGTTGA
>CAZEYC010000100.1:0-3945 GCA_964516965.1 uncultured Alphaproteobacteria bacterium
TATCCAAAATTTTCTGGGTTTCAACGCTCATTTTCCACTCTTCTTTTGTATTTCCATCATCTAAAAAATTATCTATATGGGGTATAACATTAAATGCAATTTGTTTTGTAAAATATTTCTTTTTTATTTGTTTATTTGCAAATATATTTTTTGTTTGATTAAATAATTCATCCATTTGTGATCTACCAGCACCAGATGTTGATTGATATGTAGACACAATAACTCTTTTAATTTTTGCGTAATCATGTAAAGGCTTTAAAACCATTACCATTTGAATTGTAGAACAGTTTGGATTAGCAATAATTCCTTTTTTTATTTTTTTTAAATCTTTTGAATTTACTTCTGGAACTACCAAGGGCACAAGGGGATCCATTCTAAAATAAGACGAATTGTCAATAACAATACAGCCTGACTTTGTGGCTTTTGGAATAAATTCCGAAGAAACTTGTGTGCCAGTTGAAGATAGAATTAAATCTGTCTTTTTAAAATCAAATTTTTTTAAATCTTCAACAATTATTTCTTTTTCTCCAAATTTTAGTTTTTTTCCTTCGGATTTATCAGATGCTAAAAGAAATAATTTTTCTATTGGAAAATTTCTTTTATGCAAAATATCTAAAAATTCTCTTCCAACATTTCCTGTTGCTCCAACAATTGAAACTTTTAATCCCATTTTTTAAATTATATTTTCTAATTCTTTAATTATTAAGTTACCCATTTGATCAGTATTAACTTTTGTTGAACCTTTATCAAAAATATCATGAGTTCTGTATCCTTTATTTAATACATTAATTACAGATTGCTCTAATATTTTTGACAATTTTTCATTATTAAAAGAATATTTAATCATCATAGAAAAACTCATAATAGTTGCTAAAGGATTTGCTATATTTTTGCCTGCTATATCCGGGGCACTCCCATGTACAGGTTCATAAAGAGCTGACATAATTTTCCCATTTTTTAAATTACCTAAAGATGCTGAAGGTAACATTCCTAAGGAACCTGTTAACATTGCTGCTGCGTCAGACAAAAGATCTCCAAACAAGTTATCTGTTAGAATTATATCAAATTGTTTAGGTTTTCTTATTAATTGCATTGCACAATTATCAGCATACATATGGTTTAAAGTTATTTCTGGATAATTTATTTGAGCTAGTTTAGTAACTTCCTCTCTCCATAATTTGCCACTTTCCATAACATTTGATTTTTCAACTGAGGTAACAATTTTCTTTCTTTTTTTTGCTAATTCAAAAGCGACTCTCGCAACTCTTATGATTTCATTTGATGTATACACTTGAGTATTGAATCCTTTTTTATTTCCATCTCCTATATCTTCAATACCTCTTGGTTCACCAAAATATACTCCTCCTGTTAATTCTCGAACTATAAGAATATCAAGATCTTTTATTATCTCGGGTTTTAAACTAGATGCATGTATTAAAGGTTCAAAAGATATTGCAGGTCTTAAATTTGCAAATAATTCTAAATCACTCCTTAATTTTAAAAGACCTTGTTCTGGTCTTTTTTCAAAAGAAAGATTATCCCATTTTGGTCCTCCTACTGCGCCTAATAATACTGCATCAAATTCTTTTGCTTTTTTTATTGTATCTTCTTTTATAGGCACATCATTTTGATCCAAAGAAGCTCCACCGACTAAATCTTCTTCAAGAAGAATTTTTAATAATTTTTTTTTATTAAAAAAATCTATTATTTTTTTTACTTCATTAATCGCTTCTGGTCCTATTCCATCTCCAGGCAATATTAACAATTTTGTTTCATCCATTTTATTTATTTAACCAAGGAGTTTTTTTTTTTAAATTAGATTCGTATTTATTTATAATATTATCTTTGTTTAAAGTTAATGAAATATCATCAAGCCCTTTCATTAGACAATTTTTTTTATATGGATCTACTTCAAACTTTATAGTTTCATTTTTATCCATTGATATAATTTGATTTTTTAGATCAACAGTAAGTATAGATGCTTTTTTTAAAGAAATTTTTTTAATAATTTTATCTATATAAGATTTTTTTAGAATAATTGGTAAAACACCATTTTTAAAACAATTGTTATAAAAAATATCAGCAAATTCTGAACCTATCAAACACCTAATACCAAAATCTTTTAATGCCCAAACTGCATGCTCTCTTGATGAACCACAACCAAAATTTTTACCTGTAATTAAAATAATTGATTTTTCATAATGATCTTTATTTAAAATAAATTCTTTTTTTTTAGATCCATTTTCAGAATATCTGATATAAGAAAACAAATGTTTACCTAGGCCAGTTCTGCTAATTGTTTTTAAATGTTCCGCAGGAATAATTAAATCTGTATCAACATTAATTCTAGTAAAAGGCGCTGCAATGCCTGAAATTTTTATAAATTTTTCCATTTTAAAAAAATTAAATTAAATTTCTTACATCAATTAAATGCCCTGTAACAGCAGCAGCGGCAGCCATGATAGGGCTCATAAGGTGCGATCTGCCACCTTTTCCTTGACGCCCTTCAAAATTTCTATTTGATGTGGAAGCACATCTCTCTCCAGGTTTTAATTTATCAGCATTCATTGCAAGACACATCGAACAACCTGAATATCTCCATTCAAAACCAGCTTCTTTAAAAATTTTATCCAAACCTTCTTTTTCTGCTTGCTGTTTAACAAGTCCTGATCCCGGAACAACCATTGCTTTGATTTTTACAGATTTTCCTTTAACAATTTTTGCAGCTTCTCTTAAATCCTCAATTCTGGAATTTGTACATGAGCCAATAAAAACCTGATCAATTTTTATATCTTCTAGTTTAGTTCCAGGTCTAAGACCCATATATTCAAGAGATCTTTTCATAGCATTTTTTCTATCTACGTCTTTTTCAGTTTTCGGATTTGGGACAAAGCCTTTAATTGAAGACACATCCTGTGGCGAAGTTCCCCATGTTACTTGTGGATCAAGTTTATTCACTGATAAAAATTCTTCTTTATTATATTTTGCTCCTTTATCACTAGGCAATTGTTTCCAAAAATTTACGGCTTCTTTCCATTTATTTTTTGGGGCAAATGGTCTTCCTTTAATATAATTAAAAGTTATTTCATCAGGGGCTATTAAACCTGCTCTAGCTCCAGCTTCTATAGACATATTACAAATCGTCATTCTTCCTTCCATAGATAAATTTTTAATACTTTTTCCTGAATATTCAATAACATGACCTGTTCCACCAGCTGTTCCGATTTTACCTATTATACCTAAAATTAAATCTTTTGCAGTTACACCATTAGGCATATCACCTTCTAAATTTATTCTCATATTTTTAGCAGAATTTTGTATCAATGTTTGAGTTGCTAAAACATGTTCAACTTCAGAAGTGCCTATACCAAATGCTAATGCACCAAATGCCCCATGAGTAGACGTGTGACTGTCTCCGCAAACTATAGTCATTCCTGGCTGAGTTAATCCTTGTTCTGGACCTATAATATGTACAATGCCTTGCCTTACATCATTTATTGAAAAAAATTGGATTCCAAAGTCTTTAGTATTTTTTTCAAGTGCTTCTAGTTGATTTTTAGATAATGCATCTTCTATATTATCTCTGTTTAAAGTTGGCACATTATGATCTGGAACAGCAAATGTTTTTTCTGGTTGTCTTACTTTACGTTTAGATAATCTTAAACCTTCAAAAGCCTGTGGGCTTGTAACTTCATGAACTAAATGTAGATCAATATATAGCAACTGATTATCATCACCATTTACATCTACAAGATGATTCTCCCATATTTTGTCGAACAAAGTTTTTGGATTTTGTTTTTTAGACATTTTTAAAAAAAAAATGAATTATTTATTTATCCTTTTTAGTTTCTTCTTTATTTTTTTTAATGTCTTCACTATTGATTTTTTCTTTTTTTTCTTTTTTTTCTTTTTTTTGCTTTTTTAATTTATTTTTATCTATTTGAT
>CAZEYC010000101.1:0-3926 GCA_964516965.1 uncultured Alphaproteobacteria bacterium
TGAAATTATAGATAATATAATTTTCTTCATTTTAGTTTATTTCCTCAAATAAAGCGGCTTCTAAAAAAGGATCTATACTACCATCTAATACGGATTGGACATTTGATATTTCTTTATTATTTCTCAAGTCTTTAACCATTTTGTAAGGGTGCATAACGTATGATCTTATTTGTCTACCCCAACCTATCTCAGACTTTGTTTGATTCTTTGATTGTTGTTCTATTTCTTTTTTTTGCAACTCTAACTCATAAATTCTTGCTTTTAACATTAACATTGCTGTAGCTTTATTTTTGTGTTGAGATCTACTATTTTGACATTGTACAACAATTTTTGATGGTAAATGTGTTATTCTTACAGCACTATCAGTTTTATTGACATGTTGACCGCCAGCACCTGACGCACGGTACGTATCAATTCTTAAATCTTTTTCATTTAAAACTACCTCAATTTTATTATCAATGACAGGATAAACCCATACTGAAGCAAAACTTGTATGTCTACGTGAATTTGAATCAAATGGAGAAATTCTAACAAGTCTATGAATGCCAGATTCTTTTTTTAACCATCCATAAGCATACTCACCTTCAATTTTCATTATTAAAGATTTTATTCCAGCTTCTTCTCCTGGATGTTCCTCAATTATATCAAATTTAAAATTCTTTCTTTCAACCCAACGAGTATACATTCTAACAATCATTTCTGCCCAATCTTGAGCTTCAACACCACCAGCACCAGAATGTATTTCTAAAAAACAATCATTTGTATCGGCTTCACCTGATAAAAAGTTTTCAAATTCTTTTTTTTTTACTTTTTCTCTTAATTTTAATGTTTTTTTATTTATATCTTCTAAAAAATTTGTATCTTGATCGTCCGTTATTTCAATTAATTCTTGTAATTCTTTAAATTCTTTTTCCAATTCAATTTGAGAAAATAATTTATTTTGAAAAATATTTTTTTTTTTTATTATTGTTTGTGCTAAGTTTTGATCATTCCAAAAATTTTCTTTTTGAATTTTTATCTCCAAAGATTTAATTTTTTCTGATATTTTCTTTTTATCAAAGATCCCTCCTCAGCATCTCTAAAGATTGCTTTATTTTGATTAGAATATTTTTTATATCACTTTTCATTTTGTTAATACAAACCTCCCAAGCCAATAATATTTTTAATATTAGTTGTCTTGTTTCGATAGATATTATTTGAATTTTTATCATTATTTGGTTCAGTTCCAGGAGCAAAATATTCTAATATGATATTTTTATCATTTTTATTTGCTAATTTTCCTGTTTTTAAATTAATTTTAATTAATTTAGCTCGTGATGGTATTCTAAACGGAGGCACTTCTTTATTATGAAGTGCCAATTGCATAAAATCTCTAAAAATTGGCGATGCAACGCTTGCTCCTGTTTCTCTTAGTCCTAAAGATTTTGGTGTATCAAAACCAACAAAAATACCAACAACTAAATCAGGAGAAAAACCAACAAACCATGTATCATTACTCTCATTTGTTGTTCCAGTTTTACCTGCAAGTGGTTTTTTTAAAACAGATACTTTTTTTCCTGTTCCTCTTATAACTGCACCTTCAAGCATTGATACAATTTGATGTGCGTTGACTGGATCAATTAATTGATCTCTATTATCAACTATTTTAGCTTCGACTGTTTCATCCCACTGTTCTTGACTACAATTTAAACAAACTCTATTGTCATGTTTAGATAATGTTTTACCATTTCTATTTTGCACTCTATCAATTAAAGAAGGTTTGATTTTTTTTCCTCCGTTTACTAACATTGCATAAGCTGTAGTCAATCTTGACAATGTTGTTTCACCAGCACCAAGTGACATTGATAAAACTGGAGACAAATCATCACTAATACCTAATTTTTTCGCTTGTTCTGTAATTGACTCTATTCCAATCATTTGCGCTAAACGAACTGTCATTAAATTTCTAGATTTTTCTAAACCTAAACGCATTGTGCTTAATCCATAGAATTTTTTTGTATAATTGGCTGGATTCCATTTTCCAAGATCTGCTCCTTGATCTATAACAAATGGAGCATCTAAAATCATTAAATTTGGTGGAATTCCTTTTTCTAAAGCTGTTAAATAAACAAAGGGTTTAAAAGCTGAACCTGGTTGTCTAAAAGCTTGCGTTGCTCTATTAAATTCACTTTTGTTAAAACTAATTCCACCTGACATACCAAAGACTCGTCCTGTATGAGGATCCATGACAATAATAGCGCCATTGATGTCAGGAAATTGTCGTAAATAATAAAGTGGTAGCATTCCATATTCTAAAAAATCTTCACTTTTGTTTGTATCTTCTACGTATATAACATCTCCAACAGCTAATATTTCTTTTGGATGACTTATAGGTGGACCAACTAATTGTCCTTTTCTCCATTTTCTAGCCCATTTAATATTTTTAAGATTTAATCTACCAAAATTTTCATTTTCAAAAACAATATTTACTCCTTGATCATCTATCATAACTACTACGGCTACTTTCCATGTAGGGAATTGCTTAGGAATACTAATTGCAGATAAATCACGTTTCCAATTAGAATCTTTAATATTTATAATAGCAAGCGGTCCACGCCAACCATGTCTCTTATCATATCTTATCAATCCTTTTTTCAAAACTTTGTCAGCAATTTTCTGTAATCTTGGATCTAGTGATGTTCTTACTGTCAAGCCTCCTTTGTAAAGTTGGTCTTCCCCATAAACTTCTATTAAATTTCTCCTTACATCTTCAAGAAAATACTGTGCTTCTACTGGTATTAATTCTTTTCTTTGGCTTATTAATAATTCAGAATTACGAGATGCTATTGCTTGATCTTTTGTAATAATATGTTCTTGTAAAAGTCTTTTTATAACCCAATTTCTTCTTCCTTTTGCAGCTTTCTTGTTTCTAATCGGATGATAGTTATTAGGGGCTTTAGGCAAAGCTGCCAAATAAGCAGCTTCTGGTATTGTTAATTCGTTTAAAGGTTTATTGAAATAGTTTAAACTTGCTGCTGCAACGCCATATGATCGATAACCAAGATAAATTTGATTTAAATAAAGTTCAAGTATTTTGTCTTTACTTAAAGTTTGTTCTATTCTTAAAGCTAAAAGAATTTCTTTTAATTTTCTCTTATAGGAAACTTCTCGAGAAAGAAAAAAATTCTTTGCAACCTGCTGAGTAATAGTTGACGCACCTTCAGGTCTACCTGTTATATTATTAATATTTCTTTTTAAAGCGCGAACTATTCCAGTAAAGTCTATACCTATATGTTTATAAAAATTTTTATCTTCAGCGACTAAAAAAGAATCTATAACTAAATTAGGGATTAAATCTAAAGGAACATAAGATCTTTGTTCTTGAGCATACTCAGATAAAAGCCTGCCATCATTAGTATATGCCCTTGTAACCATTGGGGGTTCATAATTCAATAAATGCTCATGATCAGGTAAATCTATTACAAAATTCCAGACAATAAAAAGAAGTAAAATAAAGGCAGCAAATAAAGAAATAAATATAGAACTAAAAATCGTAGATATTTTTTTCAATGAAAACATAAGTATTCTTTAATTATTGTATATTTTTATTATTTTTCATGTAAAATTATTTTTAATCATACTTATATTAGTTTATATAATATAAATTATAATTATTTATAGAATTAAAAGAAATTAGATTTTTATTCGATGAAAATATTATTTATTAAAACATCATTATTTAATAACGATTTGGGCACTAGCTTAAAGCATAATAGAGCTTTTTTAAGCAAATCCCAAAGATTTATAAGGAATTCAGAAAAATGGATAAAAGAATTATTGTTGATTCTTCGTTCTCAGAAGAAACTAGAGTTGCATTTATTAATGGATCAGAAATTGAACATTTTGAAGTTGACACATCCTCAAATAAAAAGCAATTAAAAGGAAAT
>CAZEYC010000102.1:0-3873 GCA_964516965.1 uncultured Alphaproteobacteria bacterium
ACATTTAGATATTATTGTAGATAGAATGAAAAGAGAATTTAAAGTTGAAGCAAATGTAGGAGCTCCTCAAGTTGCTTATAGAGAAACAATAACTCAAATATCGGAAGTTGATTATACGCATAAAAAACAATCTGGTGGTGCTGGTCAATATGCTAGAGTCAAAATTTTATTTGAAAATCAAGAACCAGGTTCAGGTTTTATTTTTGAGGATACAATTAAAGGTGGGTCAATTCCAAAAGAATATATTCCAGGAGTAGAAAAAGGTTTGAAAATGGCAAATGAATCTGGAATTTTAGCTGGATATCCTGTAATAGATTACAAAGCTACACTCACAGATGGAGATTTTCATGATGTAGATTCAAATGTTATGTGTTTTGAATTAGCTGCTAAAGCAGCATTTCGCGATGGTATGGCTAAGTCTGCTGCAGCATTATTAGAGCCAGTTATGGATGTAGAAGTTGTGACACCGGAAGAATATATGGGAGATATTATTGGTGATTTGAATTCAAGAAGAGGCAATGTAGGAGCTATGGAACAACGAGGAAATGCAAGAGTATTTAAAGCAAAAGTTCCTTTAGCTAATATGTTTGGATATGTAAATAATTTAAGATCAATGAGTCAAGGAAGGGCACAATTTACCATGCAATTTGATCATTATGCGCAAGTTCCACAGAATGTAGCTGAAGAAATTAAATCTGGAAAAATATCTGAAGGTAACAAATAATGGATAAACAAAATATAAGAATACGTCTTAAAGCTTTTGATCACAAATTGATTGATCAAGCAACAATTGGAATTATTAATACAGCCAAACAATCAGGAGCAAAAATATCTGGCCCTATACCTCTTCCAACAAAAAAAAATAAATATACTGTTTTAAGATCACCGCATGTCGATAAAAAATCTAGAGAACAATTTGAAATTAGAACCCATAAACGATTGATTGATATTATTGACCCAACACCACAAACTGTAGATGCATTAATGAAGTTAGATATAGCATCAGGTGTTGATGTGGAGATTAAATCATAATTAAAAAAATGAGAACTGGATTGATTGCACAAAAATTAGGTATGACAAGAGTTTTTAAAGACGATGGAACTCATGTTCCTGTTACTTTATTAAGTATTGAAAAAAATTACATAGTTGGCATTAAAAATAATGAAATAAATGATTACAAACAAATACAAATTGCTACAGGAAATATTAAAAATAAAAAAGTTTTAAAACCACTAAAAAATTTTTATTCGAAAATTAAAATAGAACCAAAAAAATTCTTATCAGAATTTAAAATCAATAAAGATACCAATCATAACATTGGCGATACTTTAGATGTAACTTTTTTTAAAGTAGGACAATTTGTTGATTTAATAGGAAAGTCTATAGGTAAAGGTTTTGCAGGTGTAATGAAAAGACATAACTTTGCAGGATTAAGAGCATCCCACGGTATTTCTGTATCTCATAGAAGTCATGGTTCTACAGGGCAATGTCAAGATCCAGGTAGAACATTTAAAGGGAAAAAAATGGCAGGACAAATGGGTTTTAAAAAAGTTACGGTACATAATTTAGAGGTTGTTCAAATTAATAATGAAGATGAAACAATATGTATAAAAGGTGCTGTTCCTGGCTCTAAAGGAAGCTATTTAGTTATAAGAGATGCAATTAAACCAAAGTCTTTAACTGCCATAACAAAGTCAGTGGTAGAAGAAGTTGAAGTATCGAAAAAAGAAAAAAAAGTAAGTGAAGAAAAAGAAGATAGCAAATCAAACAAAGCCGATGACTCAAATAAAGAAGGAGACAAAAAATAAATTATATGAAATATGATATAAAAAATTTAGACTCTCGAAAAGTTGGTTCAATTACATTGAATAAAGATATATTTGGTCTTCCAATAAGAAAAGATATTCTAAAAAATGTAGTTCATTGGCAACTTACAAATAAAAGACAAGGCTCTCATAAAGTAAAAACCAGATCAGAAGTAATTGGAACTTCTGCAAAGGCCTTTAAGCAAAAAGGAACTGGGAAAGCTAGAAGAGGAAATCTTAAAACTAATATTTTAAGGGGAGGAGGAGTTACTCACGGCCCTGTTATTAGAAAACATAAAATAAAATTACCTAAGAAAATTAGAAAATTAGGATTAAAGATTGCATTATCTGTGAAAGAAAAAGAAAAAAAAATTATTATTATAGATAAACTTTCATCAGATAAAATTTCAACAAAAGAAATATCAAAAAAAATAAAAAAACTTGTAAGTAACTCTGCTCTTTTAATAGATACAAAAGAGATCGATAAAAATTTTAAGAATTCAACTTCTAATATGCATAATATTAATATATTACCTACTGTTGGACTTAATGTTTATGATATTTTGAGATTTCATAATCTAATTTTTACTAAATCAGCACTTGAAGAGGTTGAAAAAAGATTAATATGATTTTTAAAAAAAAGGAAGAAAAAGAAGTTAAAAAACCATCAATTAAATCTTTTGATTTAATAATTAAACCTTTAATTACAGAAAAAGCTACTTCTTTGTCTGTAAATTCTCAAGTTGTTTTCAATGTTCCAATAAATAGTAATAAAAATAATATTAAATTAGCAGTTGAATCCTTATTTGGAGTAACAGTAAAAAAAATTAATTTAATTGTTTCTAAGGGTAAAACAAAAAAATTTAAAGGTAAAAAAGGAAAAAGAAAGGATACTAAAAAGGCAATTATATCTCTGGAAAAAGGACAAAAAATTGATATAACAACAGGGGTTTAAATAATATGAAAAATTATAAGTCATATACACCTACTAAGAGACATGTTGTTTTAACTGATAAATCAACATTATGGAAAGGAACGTCTGAGAAAACTTTAACAAAAAAACATGTATCAAGTGGAGGAAGAAACAATTCTGGTAAAGTGACTATTAGAAGTAGAGGAGGAGGACATAAAAAGAAATATCGCATTATTGATTTTAAAAGAAGTAAAAAAGATATGCCTGCGAAGGTTTTAAGAATTGAATATGATCCTATGAGAACTGCTCATATTGCTTTAATAGAATATGAAGATAAAACAAAATCATATATTTTAGCTCCACAAAAATTAAAGGAAAATGATAAAATTATTTCGGGAGATAAAGTTGATATCAAGATTGGAAATTCTTTACCATTAAAAAATATTCCAGTTGGAACTGTAATACATAATGTTGAAATGAAACCAGGTAAAGGTTCACAATTAGCGAGATCAGCTGGCACATATATAAATTTATTAGGAAAAGATTCAGGGAAAGCAATTATAAAAACATCATCAGGGGAAACTAGATTAGTAGATGAGAATTGCTGTGCAACTATTGGTTCAGTTTCAAATCCAAATAACAAAAATATAAAACTTGGAAGCGCCGGAAGAAAAAGATGGTTAGGTTTTAGACCTAAAGTTAGAGGAGTAGCAATGAATCCAATTGATCATCCACATGGAGGTGGAGAAGGTAGAACATCAGGAGGTAGACATCCTTCAACTCCTTGGGGCAAACCAACAAAAGGATATAAAACTAGAAAAAATAAAAAAACCGATAGATTAATTGTTAGATCAAGGAGAGATAAGTAATATGACAAGATCAGTTTGGAAAGGGCCTTTTTACGAACCTTATCTTTTAAAAAAAGCAGACGAAACAAGAAAATCAGGAAAAACAAATACTGTCATTAAAATATGGACTAGGAAATCAACTATACTACCAGAATTTGTTGGTTTAACATTTGGTGTTTATAATGGAAAAAAATTTATACCAGTTTCTGTCAATGAAAGTATGGTGGGACATAAATTTGGAGAATTTTCACCAACTAGAACATTTAATTCACATTCTGCTGAAAGAAAAACTGAAACAACAAGCACC
>CAZEYC010000103.1:0-3838 GCA_964516965.1 uncultured Alphaproteobacteria bacterium
AACACAAGCTTACTTCAAATATTGTAAAAAAATATATAATTAAAACTGTGTGTGAAGCTTTTAGGGTTGACTGGTGTGATAGTATTATGGGATTAGCTAGAAAAACAAGTTAAGGTAGATAATAAGATGCATGAAAGATCTGTATTAATAACCGGTGTTGCTGGACTCATTGGATCAAATTTGGCTGATTGGATTATTGATAATAAATCTGATATTAATATCATTGGAATTGATGATTTAAGTGGAGGTTATATTGAAAATATAAATGAAAATATTATTTTTTATGAAAAAAATATAGTTGATGATGATATTGAATTCATTTTTAAAAAACATAAAATTGATATTGTTTTTCATTTTGCAGCATATGCTGCTGAAGGATTGAGTCCATTTATGAGGGTATTTAATTATAATAATAATTTAATTGCATCCACAAGATTAATAACATATTCAATTAAATATGATATAAGACGATTTGTATTTACATCATCAATGGCAACTTATGGTAAAGGCAATGCTCCTTTTGATGAAAAAGATACATTGAAACCTATTGATCCCTATGGAGTTGCAAAATTTGCATGTGAAATGGATCTACAAGTGGCCGGTGAACAGCATGGTTTAGATTGGTGCATAATTAAACCTCATAATTGTTATGGGCCAAAACAAAATATATGGGACAAATATAGAAATGTTTTGGGAATATGGATGAATAAAATAATGAATGGAGAACCTATTAGTATTTTTGGTGATGGAAAACAAAAAAGAGCTTTTAGTTTTATTAACGATTGCACATCACCATTATGGCAAGCAGCATACCTTGAAGGAGCTTCAAAACAAATTATTAATTTAGGTGGTACTAAGGAAATATCAATTGAAGGCGCCGCCGATATATTGATTAATGTTACAGGTCAAGGAGAAAAGGTATTTTATAAGAAAAGGCATGAAGTTAAAAATGCGTGGTCTACATGGGAAAAGTCTGTGAATATTTTAGGTTATGAAGATAGAACAAGCTTATATGATGGTTTAACCGTTATGTGGGAATGGGCAAAAACACAACCTAAACGGATTGTTAAATCATGGGATAATTACGAGCTTGAGAAAGGAATTTATGATTACTGGAAGTAGAAATTTAGAATTCTATATAAATGATATAAACTATAAAGTTGATTTAATTCAAAAAGTTGATAGTGATCCTTCAAAAGTTCAAATTATTATTCCTACTTTTATGCCAAATAAAAATGCTCAAAATATTACTCGTGTATGCATTGAAAGTGTTCAAAAGTATACTGATTATCCATATAATTTGTGGCTTATTGATAATTGCTCACCAAAAAAACATTTGGAATGGTTTCTCGAAAACGAATATTTAAATATTGCGAGAAATTTAATAGAACCAGTTGCTCCTAAATATAGAAGAATCTCACAAACTTTTAAATTATTCCATAGAAATAAAGTAGGTAAAGTTGGTTTGCAGGCACAGGATGCGTCGTATGCTAATTCGATTGGTCTTGAAATAGGAATTAGATTATTGTCAAAAGATACAAAGTATGTTTTTACTATGCATTCTGATACTCTTGTACTAAAAAATGCTTGGTTAACTTATTTAATGTCAAAGTTAAATGATCAAACAAGAGCTATATCATGTTGGAAGGATGCAATTAGAGTTAACGCGTTGCATATTGGTGGTATGCTATTTGATTTTCAATTATATGAAAGGTTCAAAATGAATTTTTTTCATAATATAAATAATTCTAGAAATGCTGATATGCCTGAATATGATGTTGGTGATCTTATAACTATTCGTCTGTTAGAAAATGGATTTAAAGTTATGAATTGCAGAAACACATATAATGAGCCTGAGCTTCAAGAAAAAATACCTCTAAATAATCCTCTAAAGAAATTGCATTCGGATAGGTGTTTTGATGATAATTGGAACTTGTTTTACGCACACTTGGGTCGCGGGGCTCCTAAGTCTTTTGGTACATACAATAAAGAAGGTAAAACGAATCCGGAACAGTGGACTAAATTTGCTGAAAAATATGTTATATGAGTAAAGAGTTCAAATGTACTAATAATAAAGTTGCATTTAGAATAGATGATATTGGGGCCAGTTCTAAGCGATATGAAGTCTATTCAAAAAAACCATTTGGGAATCTTTTGTTCTTGAAATATTTGAGTTTCTATAAGGCATGGGGTACCTATCGTGAAATGTCTGTTGAGGAATGGAAAGAAGTATATAATCTATTGCGTAGCTTCGCGGCAAAACTTACAGTGGGGGTTACAGCTGGGTGGGTTGAAAGAAATGGAACCATTACAATTTTCCCAGAAAAATTTTCAAAAGTAGCAAAGGTTCTTAAAGACGGTCTTAATGAAGGACTATTAGAAATTGCAAATCACGGACTAACTCATTGTGTGGTAGGAAAACACTTACCTAGATTATTTTCTTCCAACAGGCAGTATCATAGGGAATTCTTGAAATTGCTTCCTAGAGAAATTCATTTCGATCATCTTGAACAGTCCCAAAAAATACTTCAAGATTATTTTGGGACTCGAATTACGACGCTAATTCCACCGGGAAATGTTTTTACAAATGATACTGTTGAGGCAGCGTACAGTTATGGTATTAAAAGGATAAATTATGCTAATAGGAAAAACTCGTTTTTAAGAGAAAACATTAAAATTATTAATGGTCAAGTAACTTATAACAAAAATATTCCTTTAGAGAATGTAATTCGTTTTCATGATAGAGAAATTGTTATGGGTGGTGTCGATTGGTTAAAAAGAAAGCTTGAGGCAATTCCAGCAGATACTGAATTTGTTTTTGTGAAAAATCTTTGATTAGTTTAAGAAGATATTATCTTGATAAATGCCTGGAAGAACACGAATATCTAATGCGAGGCAAGGTTTTGGATATTGGCGGAAAAAAGACTGGCAAGCGTGGAATTTTCTCTCCACCATCAAAGAATGTTGAACTATGGGAATATCTCAATTCAGATCAATCGACTGACCCCGACTATTGTTGTAGCGCTGAAAATATTCCATTACCAGATTGTTCAATAGACACGGTAATAATGACGGAAGTATTAGAATATTTACCAAGACCAAAAAAAGTGCTATCTGAAATTTTCCGTGTGATCAAAGATAAAGGTAATGTATTGATTTCGGTACCATTTCTTAATCCAATTCATGGTGATTATTGGATAGATAGAAAGAGGTACACGACAGTTTCTTTAAAGGAAATGGTAGAGAGAGAAGGCTTCAGCATAAATAAATTAGAACCTATGGGGTCAGTCGGTGCTGTTTTGTATGATATACTAAGAGCAGCCGTTGGTTATGCTGACAAAGCTGATAGATATAGTAAATGGCGAAAAATTGTAGAAAGAAGTAAAAAGTTTTTCTTTTGGTTAGATAGAATTTTTGATCGACAAAAAACATATATTAATACTGGTTACTTTATGATAATTAATAAGTAATTTAAAAACATTTATTATTATTAGAATATTTAAAAAAGAGAAAAATAAAATTAAATACAAATGGCTTGATTTTGATAGGAGAAAATGGCCACCCAGCAAGTGGGATGATAATCCCGAATGGCAATTTGAACTTATTAGAGCAAGTTCATATATTTCGGTTGAAAGAAAATTTATTTTTATTCATATAGGGAAAACTGGCGGTCATTCTCAAGTACGCGGAGTTTTTGAGAAAATAATAAAGGATGGAGTTAATTCTCCAAACTTGGATAAACCCATTAATCACAATAAATGGGATTCTTATTTCAAATATACCTTTGTAAGAAATCCGTGGGATAAGGTTGTTTCCGCATATTATAGCCCCAATACAT
>CAZEYC010000104.1:0-3834 GCA_964516965.1 uncultured Alphaproteobacteria bacterium
ACAAATAGTATCCAACCCTGGAACAGCAAAATCAGGCGTTCCCATGAAAACAATTCTTAAGTTTTTCATATTTATGTTGTTTGTTCTTTTTCCTTTTGTTTTTTTTGTAGTTTTCTTAAGATTATATCTTTTTTTATCTTGGACAAATGATCAATAAATAAAACTCCTTCTATATGATCATATTCGTGTTGTACACATCTTGCCAATAATCCTTTTGCTTTTAATTTTTGTTGTTTATTATTTTTGTCAGTATATTTTACTATACATTCTTTTGGTCTTGTAATGTTTGCCATTACCCCTGGAATGGAAAGACAACCTTCTTGACCAATTTCTTTTTCCTCTGATAACCATGTAATTTCTGGATTTACCATAAGTAACGGATTAGGTTTACCTTTTGTCTTTTTATCATCTTTTTCTTTTTGGTATCTTTTTAAATTTGGTCTTGGAGAAACATCCATTACAATAATTCTTTTACTAATTCCTACTTGAGGAGCAGCCAAACCTATTCCAGGAGCTTTATACATAGTAGAAAGCATTTCTTTCATAAGCTTTTTAATTTCATTATTTACGTCAGCCACGGGCTCACATTTTTTTTTTAATATTGGGTTTGGTAGTGTTATAATTTTCATATTGCAAATAAATATTATCTAATTCGTTTTATAATATATGGCTTTGATAAGAATTTTTCTAATATTATTTATTATTACGTCATTTTTTTCATTACAAAGTTGTGTATCTACACCTTCAAATGCTGGATCGGCATGCAGTGTTTTTAATCAAAAGTATTTTTGGTTTAAAGCAGCAAAAAAAAGCTCAGAAAAATGGAATGTGCCTATAGCAACACTTATGTCTATTATAAATCAAGAAAGCGCTTTCAAACAATATGCTAAACCTCCAAGAAAAAAATTATTTGGTTTTATACCATTACTTACTAGAGAAAGCTCAAGTTTAGGTTATAGCCAAGCAACTAAAGGCAGCTGGGAACATTACAAAAAAGTAACTGGAAAAAGATTTGTTACTCGTATTAGTTTCAGAGATTCTGTTGATTTTGTAGGTTTTTATATTGATCAAGCAAATAAAGAATTAAAAATATCGAGAAAAGACACTTATAATATTTATTTAGCTTACCATGAGGGATTAAACGGTTATAGAAAGAAATCATTCAAAAAAAAACCTCATTTAATAAAAACTGCAAGCAAAGTTAGTAAACAAGCTGCAACTTATAATAAACAATTATCTAAATGTATGAGTAAGCTAGACAGGAATAAATATATACTTTTTTAATTTCTAAATATCTTCAAGTTCACTAATTCTTATTTTTTTTCTTATGTATTTTTTTTTAGATTGAACAATACGAGGTCTGAATGTAGGAGACCTTAAGGACTTTGCTGTTGGATTTTTTACAATTCTTTTTTTTTTCATTTGAAATATTTTTCTAAAATTAATTTATATATTTTAGTTAAATTTTTTAAATCTTTTAACGAAACATTTTCAGAATTTGTGTGCATTGATTTCCCAACCAAACCAAATTCTACTACATTAATTCCTTCAGCATTTATAAATCTAGCATCCGATGTTCCACCATCAGTTGCATATCTAGGATTTTTTTTTGTTACTTTTTTTACACATTTTTTTATGAGTTCAGAAAATTTTCCAGGTTTTGTTAAAAATGCTTCACCGGAAATATAAAGATTTAACTTATATTTAAAACCTATCTTATTAAATTCTCTGGTTACCCATTTTGTTAAAGATTTAATTGTGTGTTTAGGATTAAATCTAATATTGAAACAACCAGTTGCTTTTGCGGGAATTACATTAAGGGCCTCGTTCCCTACATCGATACTCGTAACTGATACAATGCTTGGTTGAAAGTGTTTTGTTCCAGCATCTAATTTTTGTTTATCAATATTAGTTAGCATTTTCATTAATGCAGAAACAGGATTCTTTGTTCTGCTCGGCCATGCAGAATGACCTTCAACTCCATAAACTTTGACCACTCCACTTAGACCGCCTCGTCTTCCAATTTTAATTTGATCTCCTAAAATATTTAAATTTGTTGGTTCTCCTACTAAACAATTATCAATTTTTATTCTTTTTTTTTTAATCCACTGAAGTATTTTTCTTGTGCCAAGAATCGCAAAACTTTCTTCATCATTAGTTATCATTAGACTGATTTTTCCTTTGAAATATTTATTTTCATTTAAAAAAATTTTTGCTGCTGATAAAAAACATGCAATTGCAGATTTCATATCTACTGCACCTCGTCCAATTAAAGAATTGTTTTTTATTTTTCCTCCGAAGGGATCAACTGCCCATTGTTTTTTATTCGCAGGCACCACATCTACATGCCCAGCGAAAGAAAAATGAGGCTTCCCATTTCCAATTTCAGCATATAGATTACTAATAGAATCGTAACCTTTTTGTGCAAATCTTAATTTTGTGCATTTAAAACCTATAGCCTTACATTCTTTTTCAACGATTTTTAAAGCACCATCATCATTTGGATAAGTAGATTTACATCGTATTAATCTCTGGGCAATATCAATTTCATTTGAATTTTTCATTTATATTATTTTAATCTCTTAGTAAGTCATTAATAGAAGTTTTGGATCTAGTTTTTTCATCAACTTGTTTTACAATTACAGCACATGCTAAAGAGGGACCGCCATTCTTTCCTGGAAGTGTTCCTGGAACAACAACAGAGTATGGAGGGACAACACCCATATGAATTTTTCCTGTATCTCTTTCAATAACTTTTGTAGAAGCAGATATAAAAACACCCATACTTAAAACTGCTCCAGTTTTAACTATTACTCCTTCTGCAACTTCGCTTCTAGCTCCTATGAACACATTGTCTTCAATAATAGTAGGAGATGCTTGAAGCGGTTCAAGCACACCGCCCAAACCTGCACCACCACTTAAATGAACATTTTTACCTATTTGAGCACAACTCCCAACGGTTGCCCATGTATCAATCATTGTTCCTTCACCTACATATGCTCCAATATTTACAAAACTTGGCATTAAAATAACATTTTTACCAATATAAGAACCTTTTCTAACAACGCCATTAGGCACATGTCTAAACCCTGCTTTTTCAAAGTCTTCTTTTGACCAATTTACTGTTTTGCCAGGCACTTTGTCCCACCAAGTGGAATATGGGCCTTTAAGCAACTCCATCTTATTAGTTTTAAAACTTAAAAGTATTGCCTGTTTAATCCATTGATTAACGACCCATTCATCATTTGTTTTTTCTGCAACTCTGATTTTTCCTTCATCTAGTAAATTTATTACTTCATTTACTGCATCAGGCAATTCGCCTTTTGTTTGAGTATTAATTTCATCAATTTTTTCCCAATTATTTTCAATAATTTTTTTTAATTGTTCAGCATCCATTTTTGCAACCATTCAGTTAAACTATTTGAAATATAATCAATTTTTTTTGATCTTCCATTCAATTCTTTATCAAGATGCTTATTGTAAATCTGGACTGTTGTAATTCCCAATTGAGCAGCTGTTAATAAGTTTTTTGGTATATCATCAAACAATATTGTTTCATCTACTTTTAAAGAATAAAAATTAATTAATTTTTTGTAAGTGATTAAATCCGGTTTAGGTTTATATCCAGCGTTTTCAATATCAAAAATATCATCAAATTCATTTATAAGTTTAAGCTGTTTTAGAATTTTTTTTACATAAACAGTGTCAGCATTTGTAAATATAATTTTTTTTCCCGGAATCTTTTTTATCAAATTATTTAATTTTTTATTATGTTTAATAATACCAAAATCAATATCATGAACATATTCTAAGAATTTTTTAGGTTTTATATTG
>CAZEYC010000105.1:0-3813 GCA_964516965.1 uncultured Alphaproteobacteria bacterium
GAAGGTGAAGCAGAAACAGAAGAAAATAAAGAAAACCAAGATAAAAAAGAAGAAAAATCAAAAAAATAAATTTATTATCATTAATTAATTTTTAAAAAAATGTACCTTTTAGTAGGGTTGGGTAACCCAGGATCAAAATATAAAAAAAATAGACATAATATTGGTCATATGACAATAGATATGATCACAAAAAAATATAATCTAAAAAATGTAATTTTAAAAAAGTTTGGCGATGTTTCAAAAGGAAAAATATCAAATGAAGAAATTGTAACTTTGAAACCAAAAGAATTTATGAATTTATCAGGTCAATCTATAAAAAAATTTATAAATTTTTACAAAATTAATATAGAAAATATTTTAGTTATTCATGATGATTTAGATTTGCCACTTGGTAAAATAAAAATTAAAGTTGGTGGAGGAGATGCAGGTCATAATGGCATTAAAAGTATTAATGAATTGATAGGAAAAAACTATAAAAGAATAAGAATTGGTATCGATAGACCTAAAAATAATAAAAACGTAGATAAGTTTGTTCTAGAAGATTTTGAAAAAAAAGAAGAAAAAGAAATAGCATATACTATCAATAGGATAACTTCATTTTTGCAATATTTTATAAGTTCTAATTCAAATGATATATCTGTATTAATGAACAAACTTTCAAAAAAATAAATGGGTTTTTCATGTGGCATAGTAGGATTACCAAATGTTGGAAAATCAACATTATTTAACGCATTAACTAATTCACAAAATGCTAAAGCATCAAATTATGCTTTTTGTACTATAGAACCTAATAAAGCAATAGTTGAAGTTCCTGATGAAAGATTAAAGAAAATAGGTAAAATTGAAAATTCAAAAAATATAATAGCAACACAATTAAATTTTATTGATATTGCTGGACTAGTAAAAGGGGCTTCCAAAGGTGAAGGTTTGGGAAATAAATTTTTATCACATATAAAAGAAGTGGATTTAATTCTACATGTTGTTAGATGTTTTGAAGATCCTGATATTGATCATGTAGAAAAATCTTTAGACCCTTTAAGAGATATGAAAATTGTTGAAGATGAACTAATTCTTTCAGATTTAGTTAGCGCTGAACAACAATTAAAAAAAATAAAAAAAGAAATTAATAAAGAAAAAGACAATAAAGAAAAAAAAGAAATTTTAGAAAAAATAATAAAAAACTTAATATCAAAACATTCTTTAAAAAATTTAGATTTTAATAAAAAAGAAGAAAAAATATTAAAAACCTTTAATTTAATATCTACAAAACCAAAAATATTTATTTGTAATTTAAGTGAAAAAGAAAATTTAAATAATAATAAATATTTAGATATTATAAAAAATAATCTAAACGATAAAGAATCTATTGTAATCTCTATATCTGCTGAAATTGAGTCTCAAATAGCGCAATTAGAAAAAGAAATAGAAAAAAAGGAATTTCTAAATTCACTAGGATGGAATATTTCTGGTTTAGATAAAATTATAAAATCATCTTATGATAAATTAGATCTTATTACATATTTTACAGCTGGTGAAAAAGAAACAAAAGCTTGGACGGTAAAAAAAAATTCTACAGCTCCTGATGCTTCCTGTGTCATTCATACTGATTTTCAAAAAGGATTTATTTGTGCTGAAACAATGTCTTATGAGGATTATATAAAATATGGAGGTTCAAAAGGTGCGAAGGAAAATGGTAAAATTAGACAAGAAGGAAAAGAATATTTAGTCAAAGATGGAGATATAATTCATTTTTTATTCAATGTATAGATTTAAAATTTCCCGTAATTATAATCTTTAATTTTTTTTACATTTTTTTTCATTTCTTTTTTACTTAAAAGCACTGGTTTTCTTCCTGATTTTAGAATTTGTAAGTATTGTTTTGATATACTTTCAATTTCCTCAGTTAATTTTGAAGCACTTTTTAAATCTTTATCTCCAACTATTAATCCATGATTTGCCATCAAACATGCATTTCTATTTTCTAATGCTTTTATAACATTCTTTGAGAGTTCTTCAGTTCCAAAAGTTGCATATTTTGAACATTTAATATCATATCCTCCTGCTATTGAAATCATATAATGAAACGATGGTATATTTACGTTCATACAAGCAATGGCCGTTGAAAATGTTGGATGTGTATGTATGATTGCAAAAATATCTTTTCTTTTTATATAAATATCTCTATGTATTCTCCACTCTGTGGAAGGTTTTAATTTATTTTTGTATGTTCCATCAAAAGACATTTGAATACAACTTTTTTCATTTAATTTTTTGTTAGGAATTGAAGAAGGAGTAATTATAAAACCGTTGGTTGTTCTAAAACTCAAATTTCCCGATGATCCACGGTTTATATCTTTATTATTCAAATATTTTGCAATTTTAACTAATTCTTTTTTATTCATATTTTTAAGAAAAAATTTTTTTAATTTCAGATTTTGTAGGTTTGTGAATTCCTTTTTCAGTTATTAAGCGTGTTACATATTTTGCTGGAGTAACATCAAAAGAATAATTGCTAACCTTGCTACCCTTTGGGGTTATTCTGACTTTTATATTTTTTCCTTTAGAATCAAGACCTTCTACATGAGTTAGTTCTTCTGAATTTCTTTGTTCAATTGGCACATCTTTTAAATAATTTTTTGATTTTAAATCAATAGTATTTGATGGTAAGGCAACATAAAAAGGTATTTTATTATCATAAGCTGAAAGTGCTTTTAAATAAGTTCCTATTTTGTTACATACATCTCCGTTGGCAGTAGTTCTATCAGATCCAGTTATACACATATCCACCATACCATGTTGCATTAAATGTCCTCCAGCATTATCAGTGATAATTGTGTGAGGTATTTTTTCTTGCAAAAGTTCCCAAGAGGTTAAAGACGATCCTTGATTTCTTGGTCTCGTCTCATCTACCCAAACATGAATTTTTATTTTTTTTCTATGTGCTAAAAAGATTGGTGATAATGCTGTTCCCCAATCTACTGTTGCAAGCCATCCAGCATTACAATGGGTTAAAATATTCACAGTTTTATTCTTTTTTTTCTTTTTTATATCACGAATTATCTTTAATCCGTTTATGGCAATCTTCTTACAAGATTTTATATCGTTACTGCTTATTTCTTCAGCAATTTTCTTTGATATATTAGCTCTACATGATGGCTTTTCATCTAATAATTTTTTTTTCATAAATTCTAATACCCAAGATAAATTTACAGCTGTTGGTCTAGCATCTTTTAAAAAATTAACAGATGAGTTTAAATTTCTATCACTTGGATTGCTTCTCATAGATAAATATATTCCGTAAGCTGCTGTTACACCTATAAGTGGCGCACCTCTTACAACCATATTCTTAATAGCTGTTTTTATTTCTTTTATATTTTTTAGATATAAAAGTTTAAAATTATGAGGTAATTTTCTTTGATCAATTACAACTACCACATGTTTCTTTTTATCTAAGCAAATCGATTTATAATTTTTTCCTTTAACTCTCAATTTTTCTCCAAATATCTTTTTAGAATTACGTCTAATTTTTTTTTAGCTCTTTTATTCCAATTTCTTTTCTGAGTTATTATTGACTTATCAAGAATATTTTCTGTGGGGTCCTTTTCTTTACTTATATATTTTGGAAGCACTTTTACAATATCTTTAACTAAAGATTTTGCTTTGCTTGAATTTTTGTTCAATATTTTAATAATTTGCTCTACATCAACTTCATTATGTTTACTATGCCAACAGTCATAGTCAGTAACCATTGCTACTGTGGCATATCTTATTTCTGCTTCCCTTGCTAATTTTGCTTCAGGCATATTGGTCATA
>CAZEYC010000106.1:0-3811 GCA_964516965.1 uncultured Alphaproteobacteria bacterium
TAATCATTGTAATGTGTATGAATTTGTATTCATTATTGTTGATGATGGTAGTACGGATCAAACTGTAGAGGTTCTTCAAACCAATGAAAATAAATTGCACCATGTTCTTTTAAAGCATGAGAAAAATAATGGGCCGGGCTACGCTTTTGGTTCCGGATTTGAATATCTAGCTGATATAATAAAACCTGAAGATTATGTGATAACAATGGAAGGAGATAACACTTCTCGATTTAATATTATTGAAATAATGTTATCAAGATCAATACGGGAAGGGCTGGATGTAATTTTAGCTTCACCCTATGCTTACGGGGGTGATCTCGGAGATACAAATATTTTCCGCTCAATTTTAAGTCACCTTGCTAATGGTTTTGTCAAAATAACTTTAGGGATCCGTGGAATACATACCATGAGCTCTTTTTATAGAGTTTACAAGGGATCATTAATACAAAAACTTCAGTATAGGTTTGGCAATCGGATTCTGGAAAGGTCGGGATTTGAAAGTATGGTAGAATTACTGATGAAAATAATTGCTCTGGATGGAACTATCTCAGAAATTCCTCTTGAACTTGATACAGCAAACCGTGCGGGTAAGAGTAAAATGAATATAGTTAAGACAGGCTTAGGTTATCTCAGTCTGTGGAAAGATAAAAGGAGGTGGATGAGTTTCTGAATATAATTGGGAAGAGTAAAGATTATTTGCCGATAGGTTTAATTCTTTTGGTTTCATTTGCTTTGCAAAGCTATGGCATAAATCATGGCTTACCCCATCATTTTGATCATGACGAATCGCTGATTGTTGAAAGTTCAATGAGGACCGGATTAGGTGATTTAAATCCTCCTCATTCGGGCTGGCCTGGTTCACTTCATAAGTACCTTTTATTTTTTGTATATGGCATGTATTTCATCATAGGGAAATTATTGGGTATGTTTAGTGATGTGAATGATTTCAGCACATATTTTCTACTTGAACCAAGCTCGTTTTATCTTATTGCCAGATTAGGGTCAGTACTTTCGGGGATAATGGTGATTTTAGTGATTTATCTAGTCGGAAATAAGTTATATAATAAAAGAGTCGCTCTTATATCTTCTCTATTTTTGTGCGCAACTTTTACCTTTATAGATTTATGTCACTCAGCCAAACAGGATGTGACTATGGTCTTATTTATGTTGTTATCATTTCTATATTTATCGTTAATTCTAAAAACAGGTCTACGAAAATACTATGTATTGGCTGGCGTATTTGCGGGGCTCGCCATTTCAGAAAAATACAATGCTGGGTTTGTTGTCATACCTATAATGACATCTCATTATATATGGAAATCCAGTAACAGAGAATCATTAAAGAATCCAATATTGGATAAGAATATATTAATATCGTTGTTGTCGTTAGGTACAACTTTTATTCTTTGTAATCCATATATAATAGTAAGTCCAAGTGGATTATGGGAAGGTTTACGCAATTTATTATTGAATTTTAGTTTTATGGCACGAGTAGGAGTCCAGCAATCAAGTGTTAACCCTTACATATATTTGGCAACAAATATTTTGAAAAATGGAATGGGAATAACACTTGAGATTGTAGTTGTGATAGGGTTGATTTATTGTATTTATAGGAGAGAAAAGGAGGATTTATTGCTCTTGTCATTGATAATTCCATATATACTAGTTTCTGGATCAATGAAAACTATGGCGCCGCATTATCTCTTACCAGCTATGGTTTTATTGATTATTATGGGATCTTTATTTATTTCTAGCTTTATAGTTAATGTATTTAAGCAGAAAAGGTCACAGGAAATTGCCTTTATAGTAATACCAATACTTATAGTATTAAACCCTTTGTATTCCATAGTCAAATATGATCATTTAATGTCCCTCGAGGATACGCGGGAAATTGCAAAAGAATGGATTGAAAAGAATATCAAGCCTGGTTCAACAATTGCTGTTGAGGATGGAACATACTCTCCAGCACTTGTGCGAAGTCAGGATAATTTAAATAAACAATTGAATGACGCAAAAACGGGTGGAGGGGGAAGAGCAATTGAAATTTTACTAAATATACCTAAAGGGAATTATCCGGAAAATTCGTATGATTTAATTGGAATTTGGTTGCCGAATGAAGGATTCTTCATCCAACAGTGGGCTAGGACCGCTGAAAATGTTTTGCATGATCTTAAAAAGAATAATGTAGAATACGTTATTATAAACAACTATTCATATGATAGGTATTTCACGGAAGAAACTTTAAGAAATCTTTATGAAGAAACAAAACATCGAAGAGAATTTTATCAACTGTTGGAAAAAGAGTATAAAATAATAAAGAAATTTGAACCGGATTTAAAGTATAAAGCTGGTCCAATAATAAAAATATTTTATATAAATATAGATTAAAGTATATATTAATAATAGAATCGACATTTAAAATAAATATACGTATCAAGAAAGGTTAAATGGTATTATTTGAAAGAATACATTTAATGAAATATGGAATTCATAAATAAAAATATATTAATAATCTCTCCTGAAACATGGGGATTGAATAGAATTTCAAAACACCATTATGCTTTGGAGCTTTCAAAAAGAAATAATACGGTATATTTTTTAAATCCGCCTAAAGCAAAAAATTCTCATTTTGAGGTAAATAGTATCGATGGACATGAAAATCTATTCGAGATTAATTATCAATTAACTGTGCGTGGACTTAACAAGTTGCCCTCGTTTCTTGCTGATTATTTCAACAAGTTTCTTGTAAGGAAAATTTTGGAAATTACCTATAAACTAGATGTTGTTTGGAGTTTTGATCCTTTTCGGCTTCAAAACCTAGATTTATTTCAAGCAGAGAATAAAATATACTTTTGTGCTGATCCGCATAATTGTAGAAAGGAAACGATCATAGCTAGGAAAGCCGATGTGATCTTGGTTCCTTCTCAACTTCTTGCAAACAAATTTTATAGGTTGAATAAGAATGTATATAATATATCTCATGGTGTCTCAAGCATTTTTTTCGAAGAATTTGAATCAATGGATGAATTATCCCTACCCGGTAATAATAGGTTAAAAGTTGGATATGTGGGAAACTTGAATAGAGAATCTTTAGGAAAAAAAATATTAAATGATATTATTACTTTAAATAAAAACATTGATTTTATATTTTTGGGACCTTGTGGAACAAGCAATTTATCTCATGGAAGTGCTCCAAAAAATACCAAATTTATTCGGAAATTAGATAGCTATTCAAACGTATTTTTATTAGGTCAAAAACCCTATTCTGAAATTAGGCTCTATTTACAGAAATTTGATTTACTTCTATCATGTTATGGAGAGGGAGCGGATCATGTTTTGCTATCTAATAATCATAAAACCTTGGAGTTTTTATCTTCAGGAAAGCCTATAGTTTCCCACTATATGGATGAATACAAAGATAGAAGTGATTTGATTCAGATGGCAGATGATAATAAAGAGTTATCACAGGTTTTCTCAGAAGTAGTTGAAAATATCAAAACTTTTAGCAGTAGGGAAAACCAGTTGAAAAGAATATCTTATGCAAAAGAACATACTTATGAAAAGAAATTAAAAAGAGTAGAAAAGTTACTAGATAAGTCCTCAATGCTTAAGAAAAAAGCTATGGGAAATTTTTTTTAATAGATAAATTCATTGATAAATTTTGCTGATGAAGATTTTAATTATAGCTGAGTTTTTTAAAAAAGGGGGTACTGTAAATTTTTTGAAGAAATTACTTAAAATAAATAAAGAATTAGAAATTGAAACAAATTTGTTAATGGAACAACATTTAAAAAATAATGAAATTGAAGAA
>CAZEYC010000107.1:0-3794 GCA_964516965.1 uncultured Alphaproteobacteria bacterium
TCTATGTTTATAGAAGATAAAATTAAAATAGCAAAGGCTTTAGATATCATGGGTGTTGATATTATAGAAGCAGGATTCCCTATAGCATCTAAAGGTGATTTTGAGTCTGTAAGTCTTGTATCTAAAGTTGTGAACGATTCAACTGTTTGTGCTTTAGCAAGAGCAAAAAAAAAAGATATTGAAATTGCTGGAGATTCTATAAAAAAAGCAAAAAATTCTCGCATACATACTTTTATTGCAACTAGTGAATTACATATGCAACATAAACTTAAGCTTACTAAGAAACAAGTTTTAGAACACATTGAATCAAGTGTAAAATTAGCAAGAAATTTTACAAATGACATTGAATGGTCCTGTGAAGATGCTTCTAGATCAAAAAGAAGTTTTTTGTACAAGTGTATTGAACTGGCAATAAATTCAGGAGCTAATACTATAAATATACCAGATACAGTTGGCTATGCTTTACCATTTGAATTTGGGGAATTAATAAAAGATATTAAAAATAATGTAAAAAATATTGATCAATCTACAATTTCTGTTCATTGTCATAATGATTTAGGCTTGGCAGTTTCTAACTCTCTTCAAGCAATAATTTCAGGTGCTAGACAAGTAGAATGCACAATTAATGGTTTAGGGGAAAGAGCAGGCAATGCTTCAATGGAAGAAATTGTTATGAGTTTAAAAACAAGAAATGATTTGTTGCCCTTTAGAACAGGCATTGATACAAAAAAAATTATAAAGACATCAAAATTAGTTTCAAATACAACAGGATTTGTAGTTCAACCAAATAAAGCAATTGTTGGAGCCAATGCATTTGCTCATGAAGCTGGGATTCATCAAGATGGAATGTTAAAACATGCGAACACATATGAAATAATGACACCGGAGTCAGTTGGTTTAGAAGAAACTAAATTAGTTTTAGGTAAACATTCAGGCAAACATGCTTTTTCTGTCAAACTTGAAGAATTAGGTTATAAAATTGATGAAAAAATTGTAGATAAAATTTTTAAAAATTTTAAATCTTTAGCTGATAAAAAAAAAGATTTATATGAAGAAGATATTATTGCATTAGTAGATGACGCTGTAATTAGAGTTAATAATTATATAAAGTTTTTAAATTTAAGTGTTCAATGTGGATCTAAAGGTTCACAAAAAGCTGAATTAGAAGTCGAAATAGAGGGTAAAATAAAAAAACAATTATCAAAAGGCCAAGGACCAGTAGATGCTGTTTTTAATTGCATAAAGAAACTTGTTCCGCATAAAGCAAAATTGAAATTATATCAAGTAAATGCAATAACAGAGGGTACGGATGCCCAAGCCGAAGTTACTGTTAGACTTGAAAATAATGGAAAAATTTATGTAGGGAAAGGTTCAGATGTTGACACTCTTGTAGCATCTGCGAAAGCTTATTTGCATTCTCTAAACAAACTGTATATAAAAAAAGATAGTAAAAGTTTATATCTTAAAACATCAGGTATTTAATTTAAAATAAAATGATTTTTTCAAAATTAAAGTTAGGTTTTAGATTATCCCAAGATATGGCAATAGACTTAGGGACTGCAAATACACTAGTTTATGTTAAAGGAAAAGGAATACTGCTTAATGAACCATCTGTTGTAGCAATTTCCGATAGTAATAAAGACGAAACCAAAAAAGAAGTATTAGCTGTAGGAGCGGAAGCTAAAACAATGGTTGGAAAAACTCCAGGAACTATTAGAGCAATACGTCCTTTAAGAGATGGAGTGATAGCAGACTTCGAAATTGCTGAAGAAATGATTAAACATTTTATAAGAAAAGTTCATAACAGAAAAAGTTTTATAAGTCCAACTATAGTAATTTGTGTGCCATCAGGAGCTACGCCAGTTGAAAGAAGAGCAATTCAAGAATCTGCCGAGGCTGCAGGTGCGAGAAGAGCTTACTTAATAGAGGAACCAGTAGCAGCTGCTATTGGAGCAGGACTTCCAATAACTGAAGCAAAGGCTTCTATGATTGTTGATATTGGCGGTGGAACAACTGAAGTCGCTATATTATCTTTAGGAGGAATAGTTTACGCTAATTCAGTAAGAGTTGGAGGTGATAAAATTGACAAAGCAATTGTTGAGTTTATTAAAGATAAATACAATCTTTTATTAGGTGACGCTTCAGCTGAAATGATAAAAAAAGAACATGGTACTGCGTTGCCAACTCGTGGAATGAATGGACAGTATTTTCATATTAAAGGCAGAAGTTTAACTGATGGAATTCCTAAACAAATTAAAATTGATAAAATTCAACTTTGCGAAGGTATGTCAAAACCTCTCAATACTATAATAGAAGCAATTAAAGTAGCTCTTGAGAACACAGATCCTGAACTAGCAGCTGATATAGTAGACACAGGAATTGTTATAACAGGAGGCGGGGCTTTATTACACAATTTAGATGCAATGATTAAAAAATCAACTGGATTACCAGTATCTCTTGCAGATGATCCTTTAAATACTGTAGTTTTAGGATGTGGTCACTGTTTGGATCATTTAGATAAACTTCGAAATCTTCTTCATTCTGCATATTAATTTATTTATTTATTTTATTTTTTTTCATATCATCAAATGATATGAAGTTTGATAGATTATTTTTTCCTTTACCTTTTAAAAAAAACAAAACTATTTCTGGTTCTAATTTGTCAATTATTGCTTTTATAATTATTTCAATTGTGACCATTATTCTTGATAGTAAAAATATAATAAATTCATCTATTGTTAGACCTAAAATTATAAATACAATTTTAATATTTAATGATTTTATTACAAATTCCACACCTGATATTTTATCTTTTAAGAAATATTTAAAATCAAAAGAACAACTAATATTAGAAAATAATTCTTTAAAAGAAGAATCAGAGAAAAATTCATTTTGGGAATTAAAATCTAGAAGACTTGAAATTGAGAATAATCTTTTAAAAAGAGAATTATCACTGGCTCCTCCAGCAAGCAATAATTATGTTACAGCAAAAATTACCATAGATACTAAAAGTTCATATTCACAAAGCATAATTATTAATGTTGGTTCAACAAGCAATATTCAAAAAGGTCAGGCTGCAATAACTGCAAAAGGTTTGGTAGGAAGCGTAGTGGAGGTTTATGATAATTATTCAAGAGTTTTACTGATAACAGATATAAATTCAAAAATACCAGTTAGAATTGGCGAACAAAACATAAAAGCAATTGTATTTGGAAGCAATAAAGAAAAATTACAATTATCATATTTAAAAGACAATTACACAATAAATGACCAAGATTTGGTTTATACATCAGGAGATGGCGGTTATTTTAATTCTGGTATACCTTTAGGATTTATAAAGGAAGATAATAATAAATTTTATGTTATCCCAACAAATGATCTGCAAAAGCTGCAATATGTTCAAATTTTTTTAAACAATTTTAGAAATTTTTAATATGTTTTATCAAATAAATAAAATATTAAAAAACTCTTTCCCTGCTTTATCAGTTATTTTATTTACTTTTTTTAATCTTTTTATTGCAAAAAATTTTGTTGATTTTGGTCCTCTTATTGCTTTGCATGCATTATTTTTTTGGCTTATATTTAGTCCAAAATTTTTACCTCCTTTTGTAATTTTAATATTAGGATTTTTACAAGATATTATTTATCTTACTCCTTTAGGATCAACATCTTTAATTTTTCTAGTAGCAATTTTTTTAATTCAAAAGTATAAAAAATTTTTTTTAGAACCGTCATTTGTTGAAGTATGGATAACCTTTTCATTTATTTTTATTTTATCAACTATACGTTTTTTA
>CAZEYC010000108.1:0-3731 GCA_964516965.1 uncultured Alphaproteobacteria bacterium
TATCATGCCAAAGTTTTATTTGTTTATGATCTTTAATATCAGGAGTTAAATCCATGCCTCCACCAAACCAACTTTTTTCTGTACAAATAAATCTTGTATTAAAATGACAAGACGGCACATTCGGATTCTTTGCATGAAATACAACAGAAACTCCTGAAGACCAGAAACTAGTATCTTTATTTGTTCCAGGAATTTCTTTTGCAAAGTTTTTAGGAAATTTACCTATGACATTTGAAAATGCAACGCCGCCCTTTTCAACCACCTCTCCTTTTATAATTCTAAATTCACCTTTCTTCCATTTGTGTTTTTTAAACTTTGCATTAGAACCATATTCTTTTTCTATATCTTCTACACTTTTACAAATTAAGTTTTGTAATTTAATAAACCATTTTTTTGTCATATGTTGAAATTTTTTATTATTTTTATTAATACTCATGATTGCAATTTATATATAAAGTTTTAATTGATTAATTTAAAAAAAAAAATACTTTCATTGTTAATATTTATTATATTCTATAAATAATAACACTTTATTATTAAATGATTAATGATACAAATCAGTAATAAAAGAAAGAAAATTAAATCAGCAAAAGATAGAAGGAATTTCTTAAAATTAACTACTATGTCTATGGCGGCAGCGGGCACTGCTTTTGCGGTTTGGCCATTCATTGATTCTATGAATCCTTCGGCTGATGTTTTAGCTCTTGGAACAAAAGAAGTTGATTTAAGCAATATAAAAAAAGGTACAAGTAAAACTATTAAATGGAGAGGTAAGCCCGTTTTTATAAAACATAGAACAGAAGTAGAAATACAAGATGCAAGAAAAGTAGATTTAAATCAATTAAAAGACCCTGAAAAGGACGAAGATAGAGTTGTAAATCCGGAATGGCTTATTGTCGTTGGAGTATGTACACATCTTGGGTGTATTCCAAAAGGTCAAATGAATGGAGACGTTAAAGGAGATTTCAATGGATGGTTTTGTCCTTGTCATGGATCTCATTACGACTCATCAGGAAGAGTAAGAAAAGGACCAGCACCTAAAAACTTAGAAGTACCTAAATATAGTTTTATTAATAAAAATAAATTAAAAATAGGGTAAATGGCTAAAAAATTTAAAAATAAAACAATAGCATGGTTAGAATATAGACTTCCAATATTCAGTGTTTTAAGAGAAGCACTGGTAGATCATCCAACACCAAGAAATTTAAATTACTGGTGGAATTTTGGATCTTTGGCTGGCATTACGTTGATAATTATGATCGTTTCTGGATTAATGTTATCTATGCATTATGTTGCTCATACAGATTTAGCTTTTGATAGCATTGAACATATTATGAGAGATGTTAATTACGGTTGGTTAATACGGTACATTCATAGTGTAGGAGCATCAATGTTCTTTTTTGTTGTTTATATTCATATAGCCAGAGGATTATATTACGGTTCTTATAAGTTCCCAAGAGAAGTTCTATGGTGGTTAGGTATAATAATTTTCCTTTTAATGATCGCTTCAGCTTTTTTAGGTTATACGCTTCCATGGGGTCAAATGAGCTTTTGGGGGGCAACTGTTATAACAAATTTATTTACTGCTATTCCTTTAATAGGCGATAATATTGTAACGTGGTTGTGGGGAGGATATTCTATAGATAATCCAACATTAAATAGATTTTATTCCTTACATTTTTTAATTCCTTTTTTAATTGTAGGAATTGTTTTTTTTCATATTGTAGCCTTACATAAATTTGGTTCAAACAATCCAACAGGAATAGATTTAAATTTAAAGAAGGAAAAAATTCCGTTTCATCCTTATTATACAATTAAGGACTTTTTTGGTTTTGGTATTTTTTTTATTATTTTTAGTATTTTTGTTTTCTTTATTCCAAATGTTTTAGGCCATCCAGATAATTATATACCAGCAGATCCATTGGTAACACCAGCACATATTGTACCAGAGTGGTATTTTTTACCATTTTACGCAGTTTTGAGAGCTATTCCATTTAAATTATTAGGTGTTCTTGCAATGTTAGGATCCATTTTTATCCTTTTTGTTTTACCTTGGCTAGACACATCTAAGGTAAGAAGTTGCAGATTTAGACCAATTTATAAACAATTTTATTGGATTTTTATTTTTAATTTTTTTGTTTTAGGTTGGGTTGGGTCAAAAGTTCCAGAAGGACATTATCTTATAATAAGTAGAATATCCACTGCATATTATTTTATACATTTTTTAATTATTTTACCAATATTGGGAAAATTTGAAAAAACTTTACCAACGCCAATAAATATTTTTAAAATCTCAAAATATAAAAAATAATATTTTTATGAAAAAAAAATTATTTATTTTATTAATTTCTTATTTTTTAATCTTTATTGGGCACTTATATGCATTAGAAGATATTACTTTAAAAAAACAAAAATGGACTTTTGAAGGACTATTTGGAAGATATGATAACGCTTCTTTACAAAGAGGTTTGCAAGTATATCAAGAAGTTTGTTCTACTTGTCATGGAATTAAAAGACTTCGTTTTAGAGAATTAAAAAATTTAGGATTTACTGAAACACAAATTAAAGAATATGCTGCTACTTTTGAGATTTTAGATGGACCCAATGAGATGGGAGAATTATTTATGCGACCTGGCGAACCTAGCGATACATTCATATCACCTTATAAAAATAAAGAAGAAGCAACAGCAGCATTTGGAGGAGCATATCCGCTTGATTTATCTCTAATAACAAAAGCTAGAAAAGGTGGAGCAAATTATATTTATTCATTATTAACTGGATATGAAGAAAATGTTCCGGAAAATTTTAATTTAGGTGATGGACTTTATTATAATCTATATAAAGATGGAAGAGTTATAGCAATGCCCCCACCTATTTACGATGATGCTATTGAATATATTGATGGAACAAACGCAAGTCTTCATCAACTATCTTATGATATAGTTAATTTTTTAAATTGGGTAGCAGAACCAGAATTACAAAAAAGAAAATCATTAGGCTTAAAAGTTTTAATTTTTCTAATTGTTCTTACATTACTTTTATATGTAACAATGAAAGAAATATGGTCTAGAATTGAGAAATAATTTTTTATTAGCTTTTATTGGCGGAAGTGGCATTTATCAGATAGAAGGGTTAAAAAATAAGAAATGGATTAAAGTTAACACTCCTTGGGGATTGCCTTCAGATAAAATTCTTGTAGGAGAAGTGGATGGAAATAAAGTTTTATTTTTAACAAGACATGGCAGATCACATATATACAATCCTAGCGAAATAAATTATAGAGCAAATATTTATGCACTAAAAAAATTAGGCACTACAGACATAATTTCACTATCTGCTTGCGGATCATTGAAAGAAAAATTATCTCCCGGAACTTTTGTACTTGTTGATCAATTTATAGATAAAACTGTTATAAGAAAAAAAACTTTTTTTGATGGTGGAATAGTAGCGCATGTTTCAATGGCAAACCCAACAAGCAAACTAATTAGAAATGCCTGTGCAGAAGTATTAAAAAAATTAAAAATAAAGCATCAAAATAAAGGAATTTATATTGCAATTGAAGGCCCACAATTTTCAACAAAAGCTGAATCCGAAAGTTATAGAAAACAAAAAATTGATGTAATTGGTATGACCAATATGCCTGAAGCAAAATTAGCAAGGGAAGCAGAAATAAGATATGCAACAGTAGCAATGGTTACTGACTATGACTGTTGGCATAGTAAACATAATGA
>CAZEYC010000109.1:0-3713 GCA_964516965.1 uncultured Alphaproteobacteria bacterium
TTATTTTAATTCAGATGATTTAGCTCATATAAGTACTAAAATTGTTAATGAAGTCAAAGGTGTTAATAGGGTTGTTTATGATTTTACCAGTAAACCACCAGGCACTATTGAGTGGGAATAAAAATAAAAAATATCAAATTAAAAGGAACCAATTTTCAAATAAAAGTTTGGAATGAGTTAAAAAAGATTCCTATTGGTAAAACTAAAACATACAAAGAAATTGCAATAATCCTAGGTAAGCCAAAAGCAGCAAGGGCTGTGGCAAATGCATGCAAAAAAAACCCTTATCCAATCATTATTCCTTGTCATAGAGTAATTAAATCCGATGGAAGCTTAGGAGGTTATTCTGGTAATGGAGGAAAAAAAAGGAAAAAGAAACTTCTTGAATTGGAGAAAAAATCTAGAATCTAAATAATTTGAAGAATTTTTTTACTTTCAACTTTTTTTAATATATTTAAAACATCTTTAATATATTTAGATTTTTTTAATTCTTGTTTCCTAGAGTATATATAAAAAATTTTTTTTTTGTTTTTTACAATTGAAAACTCTGGAGATGCATGTGTGTGTTTATAAATTGAAAATTCAGCGTAATTTTTTTCAAAATTTATAGAATAATCTTTCCAAAGTCCATTTGATACTTTTTTGCTATAAATATTTATTATTGAATTAAGATCTTTTTTAGAAAAAGTTACTTTTTCTTTTCCTTTAATATATTTAGAAAAATGATAAATTTTTGACATATATTAAATAAATAATTTTTATTATTATATTATAATTATGCCAGAAGTTACTCCAATATGTCAATTTGATGCTAAAGCAATTCCATTTAGTTTAAATGGAGTTGATGAAAAAAATTATAATTTAGATCAAATAAAAGGAAAAAATGGCACTTTAATTATATTTATATGTAATCATTGCCCTTATGTTAAAGGAGTTATTGACAGATTAGTTGTAGATGTTATGAGTTTACAAAAAAAAGGCATTGGTTGCGCTGCAATAATGTCTAATGATGTAATTAATTATCCAGAAGATTCTTTTGAAAATATGAAAAAATTTTCTAAAGAAAATAATTTTACATTTCCTTATTTGTATGATGATACTCAGGAAATTGCAAAAGCATATGGTGCTGTTTGTACCCCTGATTTTTTTGGATATAATAAAAATTTAGAGCTCCAATATAGAGGAAGACTTGATAATGCTGGAATTTCTGGTGAAATATTGAAAGATAAGGAATTATTAAATGCATTCCAACAAATAATTAAGACAGGAAGAGGGCCTAAAGAACAAAAATCTAGCATGGGATGTTCAATTAAATGGAGATAAAATGACAGAAGAAGAAAATCTTATAAAAGAAGTTAATAAAGAAATAAAACAAGATGAATATAAGAAGTTATGGAAGAAATATAGCAAGTTAATAATTATTGCTATTTTTTTAATTATTACTTTTGTCGCATCAGGAACTATATATAAAAATTACAAAATTAGTAAATTCGAGAAACAAAGTGAATTATATTTTGATGCTTTAGATCATTTAAAAAATGAGAATTACAATGAAGCTGAGAAAATATTAATTAAGATTAATAATTTGGATAATGGCGGATATAGTAATTTATCAGCTTTTAACTTAATTGATATTAAAAGTAAAAAAAACAGTTCTATAGATATAAATAAAATTAAATTAAATAATAATAAATTCTTAGAAGATTTTTTTATTTTAAAAAAATTTAATTATCTTTTAAATAATCAAATTGACGATGTTTCTATTAATGAAATAATTAAAATATCAAAACCCAAATCTTCATGGAGATTTACAGCTCATGAATTATTAGCATCATATTATATTGAGAAAAATGACATTGATAACGCAATTCAATCATTAAATTTTATTATTAAAGATCCAGATTCCCCATCCCTAATGAAAGAAAGAGTATTAATAATATTAAAAACATTAAACACGACCAATGAGTAAGTTTTTTTATTTTTTAACAGTAGTTATTACTACTTTTTTTTTATTAACCAGTTGTGGTCTTTTTAAAGATAAAGAAAAAGATATAGATACATCTGATAGTAGAGTGTTTCCTGTTGAAACAGTTGTAAAACCAGACCAAAGCCTTAGAGGAATTAAAGTATCACTTCCTAAACCTGTTATAAATAAAACATGGATGCAATCAACAAATAATGAAGCTCATAATATTCAACATCCTTTTGTAAACAATAAAATAAGACTGGCATGGAAAATTAATATAGGCAAAGGACAGAATAAAAAAAATCCTATCACTTCACAACCAGTAATTGACGAAACTAATATTTATACTATTGATACAAAGGCAAAAATAGTTTCATTAAGCAAAGTTAATGGAAAAATAAAATGGGAAAAAAAATTAAGAAAGAAAATAGATAGAGATGGCATTTTAAACGGAGGACTGGCAGTTAATGAAAAATATTTAGTTGTTACTACAGGCACAGGTATAGTTTTTGTACTTGATAAAGAAAATGGAAAAATTTTGTGGGATATTGATTTGTCTATTACAATAAGAGCTGCTCCAATAATATCTGGAAATAGCGTTTTAATACTTACCAAGGACAACAGACTTAGTTCATATGATTTGCAAGAAAAAAAATTAAATTGGACTCATGAAGGATTAGAAGAAATATCTACGTTTATGGGATCTTCCATGCCAACAGTTTCAAATGGTATTGTTATTGTGACATATTCTTCAGGAGAAATTTATGCATTAAATGAACTAAATGGGAGTGTTATTTGGAACGATAATCTAAGTTTATATATTCAAAAACAAAGTTTAGATAATATTTCAGATATTCGCGGCAACCCAGTAATTAATGATAATAAATTATATGTAATTAGTTATAGTGGAAAAATGATATCTCTTGATTTAAATTCTGGAATAAGACTCTGGGAATCTAATATTGGCGGCATACAAACACCATGGGTAGTCTCAAGATTTATATTTGTATTATCTAAAGATAATGAATTAATTTGTTTATCAAGCAAAGATGGAAAAGTTATCTGGGTAAGCAAGTTAAAAGATTTTATGGATTTTGAGAAAAAAGAAAAGAATATTTTATGGACTGGACCATTATTAGCAGGGCGAATGTTGATAGTTTCTGGCTCACATGGAATAATTGCTTCAATTTCACCTTACTCTGGTAAATTTTTAGGAGCTATTAATATTAAATCATCAGTTGAAACACATGCAGTGGTTGCTGATAGAACAGTTTTCTTTTTAACAGTAGGCGGTGATTTGCTCGCTTATAGATAATATAATGGTTTATGAAAAGAAAATTAGATTGTGTTTTATTGGCAATCCAAATGTTGGGAAATCATCATTGATTAATAGATTATTAGGCGCTAATAAATTAAAAATTAGTAAAAATCCTGGAACAACTAAAGAAATTACTGAAATAATACATAATTGTAAAAATAGAGGATTTATTCTATAATTCAAATTCATCTTTATCACCAGCTGTGGTAGAGAGAACTGAACTTAATCAAGTTGATAAAATATTAATAGAAAATAAAAACCTTGAACTCGAATCTTTAGAAATTGCTGATATTGATCTGGCCACTTTCGGTGAATATGAAGACTTCTTGAATAAGTATTATGATGATAATTTTAATGATATCAACTCAAGGTTTATTAGGCAATTTAAAGTGTTTACTGGTGGTAGTTTTGGAACAAAGATACCATTTG